>DASYCR010000396.1:0-3172 GCA_036500095.1 Polyangiaceae bacterium | reverse complement strand
GACGAGGAGTGGCGGCGCGTGATGAGCGTCAATCTCGACGCCAACCTGGCGCTGCTCCGCGAATGCCATCCGCTTTTGAAGCTCGCTCCGCGCGGCGGTCGTGCCGTCGTGATCGGCTCGAAGAACGTACCGGCACCGGGACCCGGCGCCGCGGCGTATTCGGCGTCCAAGGCGGCACTGACGCAGCTCGCTCGGGTCACGGCGCTCGAATGGGGACGCGATCGCATCCGCATGAACGTGCTCCACCCGAACGCGGTGTTCGACACGGGGCTATGGACCGAAGACGTGCTCGCGAGCCGCGCGAAGAGTTACGGCATGTCTGTCGCCGAGTACAAGACGCACAACGTGCTCAAGGTCGAGGTCACGAGCCAGGACGTCGCCGAGCTCTGTGCCGAACTGTGTGGCCCTCTGTTCGCGAAGACCACAGGGCTTCAGATCCCGATCGACGGCGGCAACGAGCGAGTCATCTGAGAGGCAACCCATGCTCGGAATTCTTGGTGGTAGCGGCATCTACGAGATCGACGGGCTGACCGGCACGCGCTGGCAGCGCGTGGATTCTCCGTTTGGCGAGCCGTCGGACGAGATCTTGCTCGGCGAGCTCGCTGGGCAAAAAATGGCGTTTTTGCCGCGGCACGGTCGAGGTCATCGCATCCCGCCGTCCGAGATCAACTATCGAGCCAACATCGACGCACTGAAGCGCGTCGGAGTGACTCAGCTCATTTCCGTGAGCGCGGTCGGTTCATTACGCGAGCACCTGGCGCCCGGCACGTTCGTGATCGTGGATCAGTTCTTGGACCGCACGTTCGCGCGGACCAAGAGTTTTTTTGGCCGTGGCCTCGTGGCTCACGTATCGATGGCGCGCCCCGTGTGTGCGCGGCTCGGCGACGCGCTCGAGCAAGCGGCTCAACAAACCGGCATCCGCCATGTCCGCGGCGGCACGTATCTAGTGATGGAGGGGCCACAGTTCTCGACTTTGGCGGAATCCGAGGTGTATCGCTCTTGGAACTGCGACGTGATCGGCATGACCAACATGCCCGAAGCCAAGCTCGCCCGGGAAGCCGAGCTCTGCTACGCGACCGTCGCGATGGTGACCGACTACGACTGCTGGCACCCGCAGCACGACGACGTGACGGTGCAGATGATTGTGGCTACCTTGCTCGAAAACGCCGGTCGCGCCCGCTCGCTCGTGAGCAAGGTCGCGCCGCGCGTCGCGGCGTTTTCAGGCGCCTGTCCGCACGGTTGCTCGACTGCGCTCGAACACGCGCTGATCACGGCCCCCGCAGCGCGCGACGCGGAGCTCGTGTCGCGCCTGGATGCTGTCGCGGGGCGCGTTCTCAAAGGTTAAGGTTCCGGTGAGCCCATGACCGTCAAATCCCTGATTCGCACCGTTCCCCACTACCCCAAGCAGGGGATCATGTTCCGCGACATCACCACGTTGCTCAAGGACGCCGTGGGGTTTCGCGTCATGGTGAGTGAGCTCGTCAAGCGCTACGCGGATCAGAAAATCTCGAAAGTGGTCGGGATCGAGTCGCGCGGTTTCATCATCGGCGCAGCCCTTGCGTTTCAGCTCGGCACCGGTTTCGTCCCGATCCGCAAGAAGGGCAAGCTGCCCGCGGAAACCGTCGGGCTCGACTACGAGCTCGAATACGGCGTCGACCGCGTCGAGATGCACGTGGACGCGCTCGAAAAGGGCGAGCGCGTGCTGCTAGTCGACGATCTGATCGCCACGGGCGGCACGGCCGAGGCCTCGTGGCGGCTGATCGCCCAGGCGGGCGGACACGTCGTCGAGTGCTGCTTCGTGATTGATCTGCCCGATCTCGGCGGCAAAAAGCGGCTGGAAGCGCACGGGCTCCAGGTGTTCGCCCTGTGCGAGTTCGAAGGCGAGTGAGATGCCCGAGACGTCAGCGCGCAAGCAAGTCGAGACGCTGCGCTTTCGCGACGGACAGCTCGAGCTGATCGATCAGCGCGTCTTGCCGCAGGAATTTCGCTACCACGCGTGTAGCTCAGCCAGCGATGTCGCCGAAGCGATTCGCTCGATGGTCGTGCGCGGCGCGCCCGCGATCGGTTGTGCGGCGGCGTATGGCGTCGCGCTCGAAGCCTTGCGTCTCGCAGATGTGCCAAGTGCCACACACGAGGCCGGCATGTCGGCGGCATTTGCCGTGCTCGCGCAAAGTAGGCCGACCGCCGTCAATCTCTTCTGGGCCCTCGCACGCATGAAAGGCGTGCTCGAGAGCGCGGGCTCGAGCTCGCAGCGCGCCCTCGCCGAGCAGCTGCTCGCAGAGGCGCACGCCATCCTGCAGGAAGACATCGCCAACAACCGGCGCATGGGCGAACACGGCGCAGCGCTGCTCCGCGACGGCTCGACCGTACTCACGCACTGCAACGCGGGGGCGCTCGCCACGGCGGGCCACGGCACCGCGCTCGGCGTGATTCGCTCGGCGGTCGAGGCCGGCAAGCGCATCGCCGTGCTGGCCGACGAAACGCGGCCGTTTCTCCAGGGCGCGCGCCTCACCGCGTGGGAGCTCGCCGAAAGCGGCATCCCGGTGACGTTGATCACGGACAACATGGCCGGGCATTTCTTGAGCCGCGGTGAGGTGCAGGCGGTGATCGTCGGAGCGGACCGCGTGGCCGCCAACGGCGACGTGGCCAACAAGATCGGCACGTATATGGTGGCGGTGCTCGCTCGGCGGCACAACGTCCCATTCTACGTGGCGTGCCCGCTCTCGACGATCGATCTCGAGACGCCGAACGGTGACGCCATCCCGATCGAAGAGCGCTCGAGCGCGGAAGTGACGGGCTATGCCGGCGTGAGTTGGTCGCCTGCCGGCGTCCAGGCGCGACACCCCGCGTTCGACGTCACGCCGGCGGAGCTCGTGAGCGCGCTGATCACCGAGCGCGGAGTGGTGTTGGCGCCCGATCGGGCGAAGGTATTGGCGGCGAAATCCGGCTAAGGTTTCGCTGGTGACCGCCGAAAGCATCGTCGCACAGGTCGAGCGTGAGCTCGTCGCCCTCGGGCTATGTGACGAGTACTTCGCGATGCGGCGGCGCGGGTACCAAGCTGATCTGGAGCAGCTCGAGGCGGGCGGCGCGCGCTCGCCGTTGCTCGAGCTCGGCGGCTACCCGTTTCACTTTTCACGTTGCTTGATGCACGCGAACTACGAAACGACGAGCA
>DASYCR010000395.1:0-5622 GCA_036500095.1 Polyangiaceae bacterium | reverse complement strand
TCGGTTTGGACGAACTCCGAGCGTGCGAGGCGGAGCTTTCCGAGCTCCGGTTGCTCTGGACGCGCAACTCGGGCGCGTTCTCGACCGACGTGCTCGACATGCTGAAAGGCATCGCCCGCACGCTCGCCAAGGGCACGACCGCGCTGACCGACCCGCTCGACGTGCTCAAGGCCGCGTTCGGCTACGACAGCTTTCGCCCCGGACAGCGCGAGATCATCGACACCGTGCTGAGCGGCCGCGATTGCATCGGCGTCATGCCGACGGGCGCGGGCAAATCGCTGACCTATCAGATTCCGGCGCGGCTCCTGGGCGGCCTCACGCTCGTCGTCTCGCCCCTGATCGCGCTGATGAAAGACCAGGTCGACGCGATGACGGAGGCCGGCGTGCGCGCGACCTTCCTCAATTCGACGCTTTCGCCGGAAGAGCGCCGTGAACGCGTGCTCGCGCTGCGCGCCGGACGCTACGAGCTCCTGTACTGCGCGCCCGAGGGACTCGAAGCGAGCGTCGGCCGCGCGCTCGGCGAGCTCGACTTGAAGCTCGTTGCCGTGGACGAGGCCCACTGCATCAGCCAATGGGGGCACGATTTTCGCCCCGCGTACCGCAATCTGTCCGGGCTCAAGCAGCGCTTCCCGCGCGTGCCGATTCTGGCGTTGACCGCCACGGCCACCCCTGAAGTCACGACCGACATCGTCGAACAGCTCGGCATGCGCGCACCCGCGCGCTTTCGCGGCTCGTTCTTCCGACACAACCTGCATCTCCACGCGTTCGCCAAGGGAGACTCGCTCGGCATTCCGACGCGCAAGGCGGTGCTCGGCATCGCGCGCGAGCGACGCGGTCAAAGCGGCATCGTGTATTGCCTGTCGCGTAAGACCGTCGAGAAAACCGCCGAATTTCTCAGTGCCCAGGGCATTCGCGCCGCGCACTACCACGCCGGCATGGAACCCGACGCACGCGCGCGCACCCAAGACGCATTCCAAAATGACGAAGTGGAGGTCGTGGTCGCGACGATCGCCTTCGGCATGGGTATCGACAAATCCAACGTGCGCTTCGTGATCCACCAGGACATGCCGCGTTCAATCGAGGGCTACTACCAAGAACTCGGCCGCGCGGGCCGCGACGGGCTCGACGCCGATTGTGTGCTCTTCTATTCCTGGTCCGACGTGCTCGCCTACGATCGCTTTGCCGACGCGAGCGAAGACGCAACGGCGGGTGAGCGCTTGCGCGTGCAAGCGCGCGAGGTCATGCGCATGGCCGAGGCGCGCAGTTGCCGCCACGCCCAGCTCGCCGCCTATTTCGGGGAACAGCTGGCGCCCTGCGCTTCGTCGTGCGACGTGTGCCACCCCTTCGACCTGCTGGACCGCGCGCGGGCCAAGCTGCGCGCACCCGAGCGTTCGAGCGCGCCGCGCAGCAAGGAGCGCACTGACTCGAGCGCAGCCACGGCGGAAGGCTCGCTGTTCGCGGCGCTCCGCGCGCTCCGCCGCGAGATCGCGCGCGAGCGCCACGTGCCGCCCTACGTCGTGTTCTCGGACGCCACGCTCTTGCAAATGGCAGAGCGCAAGCCGAGTACGGCCGCGGGCCTGATGACCATTTCCGGCGTCGGCCCGGTCAAGCTCGAGCACTACGGTGAGCGCTTCTTACACGCGATCACCAAGCACGAGGGTTAGGGAAATTCGAGGGATTTGCCATGGATAGCGGGCATTTGAATGAGCGGGCAACGTATGGCACAATGTATGGCATGCATCGGACTACGCTCTACTTGCCGGACGACCTGCGCGCCGAACTGGCTCGAGCCGCGAGGCGTCTCGCGCGGAGCGAGGCGGATTTGATCCGTGAGGCGCTCGGCCGACACCTCGCAATGCTCAAGCCGCTCGAGCCGCAGCTGCCGCTCTTCGCCAGCGGTCAGCCCGGGCTCGCCGAGCACTTGGACGAGGCCCTGCGCGGATTCGGCGAGCGATGATCTTGCTCGACACGAGCGGGTTGCTCTCGGCCATCGACGCGAGCCAGAAGGCGCACGCGGCGTGTCTGGCGAGCCTGCGCGCCGCTCGCCCTCCGTTTCTTCTCTCCCCGTTCGTACTCGCCGAGCTCGACTACCTGTTGGCAACGCGCGTAGGGCAGCGGGAGGAGCTGCTCCTGCTCGCGCAAGTCGAGGCCGGCGCGTATCAACTCGAACCGTTCTCGACGAGTGACGTGGGTAAAGCTCGTCGCGTCGTCGAGCGCTACGCCAAGCTCGAGATCGGCCTGGCCGACGCCTCGCTCGTCGTGCTCGCCGAGCGTCACGGCGTCTCGGACATCCTCACGCTCGATCAAAAGCACTTCAGCGCGCTGCGCGGGCCTGCCGGTAAGCGCTTCCGGATTCAACCAGGTCGCTCTTGACCTACGCGCTACACGTTCCGCACGCGCACGCGAAACACGGCGCCGCGGTCGGCCGGTCCCAAGCTGAGCGAGCCGCCCATGCGCAAGAGAGCGTGGCGCGCCAGCACCAGGCCCAGACCCGTGCCGCGTTCACCTTTGGTCGTGAAAAACGGCTCGAAGATACGCTCGCGCAACGCCGCCAGCACGCCGGGCCCGTTGTCGCGCACCGAGATGCGCGCCTCGTTTTCCACGGCGTACACCCGCACCAGCACCTTCGGCCTCAGGTTGCTCGCCGCAGCGTCGACGGCGTTTTGCAATAGGTTGACCACCACCTGCTCGAGCAAGGATACGCTCGCCCATCCCACGACGTCGCGCGCGCCGGCGAGTTCGACGCTCACGCCACCCGCTTCCACCGCATCGATCGAGCGCTCCGCGACCTCCCACAACTGGACGCGTTCGAGCGTTGGCGGTGCGCCCTTCACGAGCGACGACACGGCCGCCATCACGTCCTGAATGCGCCGCAACGCGATGGCGGTATCTTCGATGGCGGCGTTTTGCTCGATTTCGCCGAGTCGTGCACGCGCCTCCGCGTCGCACAGGCACTCCATGCTGGCGAGCGCGGCCGCCAGCGGATTTCTGATTTCATGGCCAATCGTCGCGAGCACCGATTCGAGCAGCGCCGACGGCAGGTCCTGGTTTGCGTCAAACACGCCCCGGGCGAGGACGACGGCCTGCTTGTTGTGTTGGAAGCGCCGCAAGCAACCGAGCACGTCTTCCGCGAGTACCGGCCGCCGCAGCGTGAGCGTTGCGCCTGCGGCGAGGGCTCTACCTTCTGGCTCGTCGGGCTCGAGCAGCGCGATCGCGGACATGACCGGCGCGGCTTGGTTCACGCGCGCGAGGAGCTCGAGCGCGCCTGGGAAACCGGCATCGAGCAACGCATAGCGCGGCACGAACCCCAAACCTGCGACGCGCGAAGCATCCGAAACGGGTGCCACGGTGAAGCCGTCATTTTGCAGCACCTGCAACGCCCGGCGCAGATCGTCGCCAGGTCGGCAGAGCAACAGCACACTCTGTTCGGACGCCGCGAACACGCTGCTGTCAGGCTCCTCGCGCGCAAAGTCCGGCGCTACCAAAGAAAGCGGAGCGCAGCTAAAGGCCGGAGGAGATGACGGCAAACCCATTGCGGTGATGTCGCCAGATCAGAAACGGCCGAGGTGCCCGCGAGATAAGCTCAGCGCGCGCGGGAGGCAGCGCGCAAGCGCGTGAGTTCGCTGGCATAAGCCGCAGAATCGAGCGGAAGCTCCACGGTTTTTTCGGTCAAGCTCGAGTAGATCATGGCGTTGGCGAGCTCCACGCTGTGCACGCCTTCCACCGCGGGCGCGATCAACGGCTCGTCGTGCAAAATGGCGTTCGCGAAGTTCTGCACGATGGCTACGTGCTGATTGGCGCCACCCGCCGTAACCGGAACGCGCACGTGCCAGACCGGCGGCGGCGAAAAGCTCGCCAGGCTCGTCTTGATGAACTCCGCTGCGGACACTTCATTGCGCGTGAACGCCAGCCCCTCCGAGTCCAGCACGACCTTGCCCATGTCCCCAGCCACTTCGAGACGGTTGGTGCCCGGGGCTTCGCCGGTCGTGGTTACGAACACGCCGGTCGCGCCCGATGCATACTCGAAATACGCCGTGACCTGATCCTCGACCTCGATCTCGTGAAAGCGACCGAAACCGCAAAATGCGCGAATGCGCGCGGGCATCCCGAACAGCCACTGCCACAAGTCGAGGTTGTGCGGCGCTTGGTTGAGCAAAACTCCGCCGCCCTCGCCGGCCCACGTCGCGCGCCAGCTGCTGCCCTGGTAATACGCCTCGCTACGGAACCAATCGGTGATGATCCAATTCACACGCCGCAGCGCGCCGAGCTCACCGGCCTGGATCAGCGCCCGCAGCTTGCAGAACCTGGGGTCGGTGCGCTGATTGAACATCTCCGCGAACACCTGACCTCCATTCGGACGGCGGGCATACGCGCTCAACATGGCTTCGCAGTCGGCCTTGTGCACGGCGAGCGGCTTTTCCACGAGGACGTGCAGTCCTTGCTCGAGCGCCTCGATCGTGAGCGGCGTGTGATCGTAATGGGGCGTCGCAATCAATACGGCGTCCACCGCGCCGCTGCGAATCAACTCACTCGAAGACGCAAAACGCGCAACGTCCGAAAAGGAGAGCAGCGCCTCGGCTCCCGGATCGCTGACCGCGGCGAGCGTCGCGCCGGAAACCTTGCCGTCACGCAGGTTGCGAGCGTGCGTGCTGCCCATGTGGCCCGCGCCGATCACGCCCACGCGAACGGTGTCGCTCCTTACCATGTTTGCTCCGAGTTCTACCGGGCTTCATTGCGAGCCGAAAGGGTCAAAAAACAATCGCGTGCACGCCGCACGCTCGCGACCAGCGCGATTCCCGTGACACTGATCGCGCGCGCATTGTCCCAAAAAGCCGCTTGCAATCGCGCTCGACTCGCTCGATGACTAGGACAAATTATGGACGGCTTCGATTTCCTGGTGGTCGGGGGAGGCAGCGGAGGCATTGCATCGGCCCGGCGAGCGGCGCAGCGAGGCGCGCGCGTGGGACTCATCGAGTCCGCGCGCCTCGGTGGCACGTGCGTCAACGTCGGCTGCGTTCCCAAAAAAATCATGTGGAACGCCGCACAGCTCGCCGAGCAATTGACGGACGCTGCTGACTACGGCTTCGACATCGAGCCGCGCGGTCACGACTGGTCGAAGCTGGTCACGCGCCGGAATGCGTACATCGAGCGCTTGAACGAGATTTACGCGCGCAACCTAGCGGCGGACGGGGTCGAACTCATCCCGGGCCGCGCGGGTTTCAGCACCAACCACGAAGTCGTGGTCGGCACTCGCCGCATCGAAGCCGAACACGTGTTGATCGCCACGGGCAGCACGCCCAAACTTCCGGACCTGCCCGGCGTCAAGCTCGGCATCACGTCCGACGGCTTCTTCGAGCTCAAGTCGCGACCAGGGCGCGTGCTGATCGTCGGCGGCGGCTACGTCGCGGTGGAACTGTGCGGAGTGCTCGCCGCGCTCGGTAGCCGCGTCACGCTGGCACTGCGCCACGAGCATCCGCTGCGCTCGTTCGACCCCATGCTGGGCGAAGCGCTCAGCGAGGCCCTCACCGAGCGCGGTATCGAGATCGTGAAGAACGCGCGCGCAGCACACGTCGAGCGGACGAATATGGGCGACGTCGCGCTCGTGCTCGCCGATGGCCGACG
>DASYCR010000394.1:0-2896 GCA_036500095.1 Polyangiaceae bacterium | reverse complement strand
CTTCCGCGTCAAGAGTCCACTCGAGTATTCACGACAACACCAGTCGAGGTCTAATTTGTCGTCTAGAAAGCGAGCGAACAACGGCACGATATGAAAATGTTCTGGCACGAAGTCTGCTCCTAAGCGCGTGCGTATCGCGCGCTCGAGGTCGCGACGAAGCGACTCGAGCTCCTGTTCGTCGCGATCGCCCGCGAAGACGACCAAGACGAACGACCACACGGCACCGGGCTCGCCGGTCGCCACTGGAACGACGCACGCGCCGTCCACGCCGGGCGTTCGTCTGACGCAGTCGACGACTTCTTGCTCCGCAAAAACTCTCCCCGCCCGACGCGGAGTCAGAGTCGAACCGTACAAGTACTCCGAGCCTCGGCGCACCAACAGAAACCAACCGGGGTTCTTGGGGTCGGGCTCCGCGCCAGCCTGGAATACACCGCACGCCCCGAGTGCCGTCGCGCCCGACGCAACATCGGACAGAGTGAACGGAACCCCCGGTGAGGGAAGAACGAGCGCATTGGTGCTGCCCGGGCGGCGCGCCGAGATGAGCAGCGCGCCCCCACTCGCGGCATCCACCAGCAGGTTGCCTACGGGCCGCTCGCGCAGCGAGTTCTTCTCGCTGAAGTCTTGCCAGGCCACCCAGTCGAGCGGTTCGTCCACACCTTTCCAGCAATCACGCAGCGCGGGCGGCGCCCCGATTGGATGTTGGCGCAGCAGATCCCTAAGCTCGCGTGAAACGCCGAGTGTCGTGATGAACGGCTGCAGCAACGCCGTCGGCGTCCGCCTGAGAACGTGCATCGGCAAGTCAACGAAACGAGCGCCCGCCAGCAGGGTCGCGAGCAGTACTGCCGGCTGGTACTGCTCGAGAGGAAAGCCCGGCATCGCGAGCGCACTGTCAGGGCCCAGGCGGTAAGCGAAAGCGGCGTCGCGCAGCGCCCAGTGCAACGCGGTGTCCGCCGTGAGCACGGTAGGCTTGGTCAGCGGGCTGCGCAGCGGAGAAAACAGCATGCCGAGCGGCTGCTCGGGGCGATACCCACGCGGGGGGGGCGCATGGCCAATGCCTGTGCTGACAACCGGCAGCTCCAGCGCGGCGAATGCTGCCGGCGCGCTGATCGCGGGATCGAATACCACGCGGTCGGGCGCGAGCGCCTTCAATCTGTCAGCGAGCGCCACCTCACCGAACGAGCTCAGACACGAAATCGTGAGCCCCAAACGCAGAGCCGCCGCAAAGCCGATCAGCCAGGGTAAGCCGAGCGGCAACGTCAGTGCGACGACTTGCCCTGCACTGACTCCGGCCAACGACCACGCAGCAGCGCACGCCGTCGCCGCTGCGTCCAACTGCGCGTACGAAAGATGGTGCAGCTCGCCGCTCACGCTCAGCGTGGTGAATGCAATGCCGCCAGCCGGCGCATGCCGCGCGATCGCGTCGACGTAAAGCTCGCTGGAAGCGCCTGGTCGGCTGTGCAAGCGCCCATCCTCAGCTCCCGCGACACGGAAGATATTGGCCCAAAAGGCGGCCTGAGCGGGCCCCACCGTGCAGCTCTCTTCGAGCCACGAAAGCTCCGCCCGCTGATCCTCCCTCGAGAGAGAGAGCGAGCTCAGTTGGGCAGAGAGCTCACTCGAGGCCGCGCGCGAGAGGTCGCTCATGACTCGTTGTCGCCGTCGATCGCTTCGTAGAAATAGCGCGGCAGCGTAGGGAGAGGCTCGCTCGCCACGCCCGCGGCGCGGATCACGTCACTCACGAACGTTGCACATTGCCGCTCGTCCGCGCTGTAACGGTATCGGCCCGCCTGGTATTCACCGACTTTGGCCAGCGCAGCGCGCGCTTGGTCTGGTGTGATGGAGTAAGCCTGGGTCTTCACTCCGGGCTTGTCGAAGGCTCGAGCGTCATCGTGGACGACGCCAGCCACTCCCATCTTGAGTCGTCCCAGATCGCGCGTTGGATCGTAGGTGCCGTAGTGCGCTGGCGAGAAGCCGAACGCCTGGCGCCGCCCGTCGGGCCCTTCGATAGCGACGAAACTATGTCCGGCTAGCGGCTCAGGCTGCGGCTCGTCGTGCAAGTAAGCCCCGACTAGCAGCTTGTAGTCCCGATTCCCTGCCGTAGCGGCCTGCGCACTCTGCCCGTGGGCGAAGCCGCGCTGCGTGCCGCCGATCTTTGCTTGCGCGGCCGCGTGACCGTGACGGTCGGCTTCCGCCTCCAACTCCTCGTCGTGAACCACGGCCACGCCCGCACCAAATGGATTGCCAACGCGGCCGTCGCGTTGCTGAACCACGTGAGTCAGCTCGTGCCCGATGAGCTCCCGCCCCCGCAGTGTGTGCGGCTGGTACTGGTTCGGCGCAAAGTACAAGTCCGTGCCAACCGTGAAGGCGAGCGCGCCGATCGAAGCGGCCTCCGAACCCACGTGCACCCGGACCTCCGAGAAATCCTGGTCGAAGTAGCCTTCCATTTGACGCTTCACCGCGGCCGGCAGCGGCTCACCGTGCCGACGCTGATCGAGGAACCCTTGTGGCGTTCGAAACGCTCGCACTGAGGCCTTCGCTTGTAACGTCGCTCGGTGAGGCGCGTGCGAACGCGACTCGGGTAGTGTCGCCGAGTGCGGCGGGAGACGCGGCCCGAACGCACGCTGAGCCGTAGCGGCCGGATGCGGGGAGCGAAACCGCGCGTCGACGAATGTTGGCAAGGAGCCTGTGCCCGGCGACAGTTGATTCGGCCGCGCAGCGTGGGGCGCGACGCTATCGACCGGCCTGCGCACGAAGCGGCGCAGCGGAGATCCAACCGGCGGCTTGCGCTCGGGAAAGAAAGCCTGAATGACGTCAATAACGAGCATCGGAGTGTGGCAGCCAAGTCGGGCAGCAGAGCGCCGGGGAAATTTCAGCCGTTGGAACAATCAGCACTCGAAGG
>DASYCR010000393.1:0-2416 GCA_036500095.1 Polyangiaceae bacterium | reverse complement strand
CGCGACCGGGCTCACGCCGGGCGCCGGGTCCGACTCGCCCTCCGCGACGAAGCAAGCCGCGTCCCCGATGCAAAACACGTCTGGGAAGCCGGGCACCGAGCAATCCTGCTCGACGCGGACGCGCCCAGCGCGATCGACGGGCAAGCCCATGCGCTCCGCGAGCGGCGAAGCGCGCACCCCCGCGCCCCACAATACGGTCGAAGCTTCGATACGCTCCGTGCCGAAAGTGACGCCGTCTGCGTCGATGCCCGTGACGCGCGTGCGCGTGATCACCTCGACGCCCATCTCTTTCAGGCTGCTGACCGCGTGCGCGGACAGCTCCGGCGCGAACGACGACAAGATGCGCTCGCCCCCCTCGATCAACACGACGTGCGTGGCGTCCGGACGGATCTGCCGAAAATCGCGGGAGAGCACGAAGGTCGCCAGCTCCGCGATCGCGCCGGCCAGCTCGACGCCCGTCGGTCCGCCGCCGATCACGACGAACGTCAAATGCTTGCGCTGGATGGCCGGATCCGTGTCGCGCTCGGCGGCCTCGAACGCGAGTAGCACGCGCCGGCGGATCTCGACGGCGTCGTCGAGGTCCTTGAGCCCGGGCGCGACGGGCGCCCACTCGTCGTGGCCAAAGTAGGCGTTTTGCGCGCCGGGCGCGAGCACCAGGTAGTCGTACGCGAGCGGGGCGCACTCCCGGCTGAGCAGGCGGCGCGCCTTCAGATCCACGCCCGTCACTTCCGACAAGAGTACGCGCGCGTTCCGCTGCGTTCTGAGCACGCTGCGGATCGGAGCGGCGATTTCGTTCGGCGCCAAACCGGCGATCGCGACTTGATAGAGTAACGGCTGAAAAAGGTGGTGATTCGAGCGATCGACGAGCGTGACGTGTACGTCCGCCGAGCGCAGCGCCTGGACCAGCGCGATGCCCCCGAAGCCGCCGCCGACTACGACCACCTGCTTCTTGAGCCTCACGACTGCAATCTAGGGCCCGCCCGCGGCAGCCACAAGCGGCGCCCAAACGAAGACGGCTCGCTAGCCGACCCCAGCTCCCCTGCCTGGGCGGAGGCGAATTTCGGGCTAGCATTCGAGCCGACTTGTCACGAACTCTGATTGCTCGGGCGCTGTTTGCAGGCGCGTTCTTGCTGGCCCAAATCGCGCTGATCGCGTTCGCGCAGCGCGCGCCCGATCACGTGTTCGGCTTTCAGATGTTCAACGCGTCGTCCGAACTCAAGATCACGCTCTATCGCCAAATTCACATGTACGGCAAACCGTATCGGCTGAGCGTGCAGCACGCCGCGTGGCAAGCGCGCGACAAGAACAAAGTGACCCACGCCTTTCGCTGGAACGATCGCGTGCATGACGGCGTGCTCGGTCAACTCGATACGTTCGTGCACGCCTCGTACGGCCTCGACGCGCAGCTCTTTCGCCTGCAGTACGCGCTGAACGACGTGGCCGCCCACATTCCGGACGACGCGGAGACGGACGCGCTCGTCGCGGTCGTCGAGACGGTGAAGAACGGCCACGAGCGCGCCACGGTCGAGCTCAGCGCGGAGCGCCCGTGAGCGCGACCGGTTCGGCGTGGCTGCGCGAGGAACGCGACGCTTACATCTTCGGTTTGCTCCGCTGCGCGCTCGGCGTGCTGCTGTTTTTACAAGCGAGCCGAGCGCTCTCGGAACTGTGGGAGAGCGGCTATTTCGGCGACTATTGGCATTTGCCGATTTTGCCAGCGAGGCTAGTGCCGAGCCATGGCGTGTACGCCGGCTTGCTCGCGTTCGAGCTCGTGGCCGCCGCGTGCGCGATCGCCGGCGTGTGGTCGCGCGCGGCGCTGCTCGGCAGCGCCACGACAGGCCTCTATCTGCTGCTCTGTGATCGCCTGCAGTACCACAACAACCGCTATGCGCTTTTGTTGATCGCCTTCCTGACCGCGTTCACGCCCTGCGATCGCTCGTTCCGCGTGCGTCGCGGAGCGCGCGCGCTTTCGCCGGAAGCGCGCCGCGCGCCGACCTGGGCGCGCCGCCTCGTACAAGCACAAGTCTCACTGATCTACGGCGCGTCTGCGCTCGGCAAACTGGCCGATCCCGACTGGCGCGGCGGTCAAGTGCTGGCCATTCGCTATCTGCACACCCTGAGCTACTTGGCGAGCCAAGGCGTGCGCGTGCCGCGCTGGCTGGCCGACGTCTACACGAGTCCGTGGTACGCGAGCGCGACCGCCAAAGGCGCCATCAGCCTCGAGCTCTTTCTGGCGCTCGGGCTCTGGCACCCGCGCACGCGCCGCTTCGCGCTCTGGCTGGGCGTGCTCTTTCACTTTGGCATCGAGCTGTCCGCGCGCGTCGAGCTGTTCAGCTGGTTGATGTGGACCGCTTATCTTGCGTTCGTGACTCCGGAATGCCGCGAGCGGCTGTTGGAGATCGATCCGTGCTCGCGCGTC
>DASYCR010000392.1:0-6487 GCA_036500095.1 Polyangiaceae bacterium | reverse complement strand
CTGGAAGCGCGGCCGGAGACCACGCTCTGCATCCGCTGCAAAGAGGATCAAGAGCGCGTCGAAAAAGACTTTACGTAGTCACGCGCTCGCTTCGCGAGCGTGGGCGGTCACGCTCGCGCGGGCTTGCGGCTGGCGCGTTTGCCGGACGGGAGCGGGGCGGATTGTATTTTGCCGAGGCTGGCCAACGTTTCGCGTAAGTAGCGGCCGGTGTGGCTGCTGCCTTCGGACTCAGCGACTTGTTCGGGCGTGCCCGTCGCCACGATGCGGCCGCCGTTCGAGCCGCCCTCGGGGCCCAAGTCGATCACCCAGTCGGCGCAGGCGACGAGCTCGATGTTGTGCTCGATGAGCAGAATCGAATTGCCGGCGTCGCGCAAACTGAACAGCGCGTGCGTGAGTAGCTCGATGTCCGAGAAATGCAGGCCCGTGGTCGGTTCATCGAGCACGTACAGCGTGCGGCCCGTTGCCTTGCGTGACAGCTCGCTGGCAAGCTTCACGCGCTGAGCCTCGCCGCCCGAGAGTGTGGTCGCGGGCTGTCCGAGCTGAATGTAGCCGAGGCCGACCTGCCGCAACGCGCTCAGTTTCTGCCGAATGCGCGGAATCGATTCGAACAACTCGTCGGCGCGGTCCACGGTGAGGTCGAGCGCGTCGGCGATCGAGAGACCGCGATAGCGCACTTCGAGTGTTTCACGGTTGTAGCGGCGGCCACCGCACGAGTCACACGTGACGTACACGTCCGGCAGAAAGTGCATCTCGACGCGCAATACGCCGTCGCCCTGACAAGCCTCGCAGCGGCCACCCTTCACGTTGAATGAAAAGCGTCCAGGCTTGTAGCCGCGCGCGCGCGCGTCAGGCAGGCCCGAGTAGAGCTCGCGCAGGTGCGTAAAGATGCCGGTGTACGTCGCTGGGTTCGAGCGCGGAGTGCGGCCGATCGGCGCCTGGTCGATGCTGATCACCTTGTCGATGTTGGCGAGCCCCTCGATGCGGTCGCAAGGGCCGACCCACGACGTGGCGCCGTAGAGTTCGGCGCGGGCGGCGCTGAGCAGCGTGTCGACGATCAAACTGCTTTTGCCGGATCCGCTCACGCCGGTCACGGCGCTGATCAAGCCGAGCGGGACCTCGAGCGTGACGTCTTTCAGGTTGTGGGCGCGCGCCCCGACGACGCGCAGCATGAGCTCGCTCGGCGGCCGCCGCTCGCTCGGGATGGGTAGCCGTTTTTCGCCCGACAAGTAGGGCCCGGTGACGGAGCGCTTGTCGCGAATGAGTTCTTGCGGGCTGCCTTGCGCGACGATTTGACCGCCGAGCACACCGGCGCCGGGCCCCATGTCGAGCACGTGATCCGCGCTCAAAATCGCGTCGCGATCGTGCTCGACCACGAGCACGCTGTTGCCCTTGTCGACCAAGCGACGAAGCGCTTGCAGGAGGCGCGCGTTGTCGCGCGCATGCAGGCCGATGCTCGGCTCGTCGAGCACGTACAGCACGCCCACGAGCGACGCGCCGATCTGTGTCGCGAGACGAATGCGCTGGCCCTCACCGCCCGAAAGCGTGTGCGCCGTCCGCTCGAGCGACAAGTAGTCGAGGCCGACCTCGAGCAAGAATCCGAGCCGCTCCGTGACCGCCTTGATCAACGGCAGGGCGATCGCGGTTTCACGCGGCGCGAGAGTGCTCTGGCCGGCGAAGGCTTGCAAAAATGCGCGCAATACCCCGAGCGGCATGGCCGAGAGCTCGGCGATCGTTTTGTCACCGAGCTTGACGGCCAGCGCTTCCGGTCGAAGCCGGACTCCGCCGCAGGCCTGGCAAGTCTGAGTCATGATGAAACGGCCGAGATCGTCGGGACCGATCGCGCCGTCGTCGGCGTCATGGTCCTCGCCCTCCTCCGGCGTGCCGGAATCCAGCATCCGTTGCAGGCGGGAGACGATGCCCTCGTAGCTCGCGGCGGCGTTCTTGCCCTTGCGTTTTCCCGGCGCCGCCCCGCCGTGCAGCAGGGCCTCGCGCTGCCCCTCCGGTAGCTCCGCCCAGGGCGTGTCCGGGTTGATGCCCAGAGTTTCAACCGCTCGCGCGACCTCGGTGGCCGTGGCGAGCGAGCCGCGCCGTCCGAACGCCGCGATCGCGCCTTCGCGCAGCGAGCGGCTCTCATCCGGCACGATGCGCGCGACGTCGATCGCCGAGCGCACGCCGAGGCCGTCACAAGTCGGGCACGCGCCGTGCGGGCTATTGAAGGAAAATAAGCGGGGCTCGAGCGGGGGCAGGGTGATGCCGTATTCCCAACTCACCAGCCGCTCGCTCATCACGGTCGGTTCGCTGTCGTCGAGCGCGTCAATCAACAGGGTCCCGTCGCCGAGCTTGAGCGCGAGCTCCACGGAATCGGTGACGCGCCCTTTGGCGCCGTCGCGGACCGCGATGCGATCGACGACCACGTCGAGATCGTGGCTCTTTTGACGGTCGATTTCGAGCTCTTCGCCTAGATCGACCTGCTTGCCGTCGACGCGAGCGCGCACGAAACCTTCCCGTCGCAGCCGCTCCAGATCGGTTCCCAGATCGCCCTTGCGACCGCGCACGATCGGCGCGAGCAGCGCGACGCGCGCGCCGTCACCGCGGGACAAGATCGCGTCTACGATCTCTTGCACGGTGTACGCGCGCAGCACCTTTCCCGATTTGGGACAATGCGGTACGCCGATCCGCGAGTAGAGCAGTCGCAAATAGTCGGCGATCTCCGTGACGGTGCCGACGGTCGAACGCGGGCTCTTGCCGAGCCCCTTTTGCTCGATGGCGATCGCCGGGCTGAGCCCCTCGATGCTCTCCACGGCCGGTTTGGGCAACTGATCGAGGAACTGCCGAGCATACGCCGACAGCGACTCCACGTAGCGGCGCTGCCCCTCGGCGTAGATCGTATCGAACGCGAGCGACGACTTGCCCGATCCGCTCGGACCCGTGATGACGACTAGCCGGTTGCGCGGCAGCTCACAGCTGACGTTTTGCAGGTTGTGCTGGCGAGCTCCCCGGACGACCAGGGAGTCCATCGGGGCGTGTGGGGGGCTGCTCTCTGGCGCCAAAATCATGCTCGGGCGGGGAGCCGAAACTTGTAACACACTCAGGCCGGGGCGACCGCCCGCCGGCCTCTTCGCGTTGCCCCGTGTTGCCTCTTCCGCGCTCTGCCTGCGTGGTCTCGAGCCCCCCGCTCCCCACCGTTGCCGGGGCGACCGCGTTCGACTACGGTGCTGGCCGTGACGCTTGCCTTGGATACCGCCTCGGTTATCCCCCCCGACGGGGCTCCTAACCCCCGAAACTACACGCTCGGCGGGGTGATGCAGCGCGCGAGCCGGAAGATACGTCCGGCGACAAAAAGCGACCTAACACGGGCCCATAGCTCAATCGGTCAGAGCCCCCGGCTCATAACCGGGTTGTTCCTGGTTCGAACCCAGGTGGGCCCACTGGCCCGTCCTAGTCGCATTGTGTAGACGTACGCGAGGAAGCTGGTTTTAGACGGTGTCAATTCAGGCGCAAATCGAGGTTCTTGAAAATCTGGCGGCGGTCGACGCGGAGCTCAAAGAGCTTCGTGAGGCGGTGAACCTCGAGCGACAAGGGCTCGACACCAAGCGCACGCATCTGGCATCCCTTGAGGAGCGGCTGGCTCGCAGCAACAAGAGCATGGCCGACATGGAAAAGATGCGCGGCGATCTGACTGGCGAGCTCCGGCAGATGGGCATCCAGGTCGAGCGCTCGCGGGAGAAGCTCTCACGCTGCCGCACGGAGCGCGAGGCGAACGCAGCGCAACGAGAAATCGAAGAGCTGCGTAAGCTCTATCGCGATCGCGAGATCGAGGTGGAAAAGATCGACGGCATCGCCGAGCAAGCGCGCAACGAGATGATGCAAGTGACCACCGAACGCGACGCGCTCTTGGCGGATCTAGGCGCTATCGAGGGCGACGTGCTCGGCCGCCTGGCGGCCAGCGAAGGCGCGGTCAAAGAGCGGGAAACCGTGCGCAAGGAGCTCGTGAGCAAGGTGCCGGCGCAGCTCTACCGGCGCTATGAAATGATTCGCTCGCGTCGCGGTACGGCGATCGCCAGCACGACGGACGGTACCTGCAGCGCATGCCACATGCGTCTGCAACCCATGCTGTTTCAGGACCTCACGCGCGGCAACGATTTCACCCAGTGCCCGAGCTGCAACCGCATTCTCTACTACCGACCCCCGACGTCGACCGCGGACAGCACTTCCGGAGCGCCCTGAATGGTTGCATTCCGGTGAGCATGACCAATACATGAAAGCCTGTCCGATCTGCGGTCGCCTCTACCCTGATGACGCGGGGTTTTGCCCGGTCGACGGCTCGCAGCTCAGCAGCGCCACGCAGGTTCCCGTGCTCGCGGACGATCAAGATCCGCGCGTGGGCCAGCTCTTGTGCAATCGCTATCAGGTGCGGCGCGTAGTGGCCGACGGCGGCATGGGGCGCGTGTACGAAGCGCTCGACATGCAGGCGCGCCGCAACGTGGCGCTCAAGGTGCTGCATCCGGACGTGGCGCGCGATCACATCGCGGTCGAACGTTTCAAACGAGAGTTCGACGTCAGCAAGCTATTGCCGCACGACCACATCGTGGAGGTCTTGGATTTCCAGCCCACGAGCGACGGCACTTTCGCGCTCGCCATGGAGTTCCTATACGGTGAAGAGTTGCGCGCGACGCTCAAGCGGGAGACCGTGATCGCGCCGGGGCGGGTCGTGCGCATGCTGAGCCAGATCGCGGTTGGGCTCGACCCGGCGCACGCCGGCAAGTTCGTGCATCGCGATCTGAAGCCGGACAACGTGTTCTTGTGCCAAACGAGCGACGGTGACACCATCAAGCTCCTGGATTTCGGTTCGGTCAAAGACAAAGGCGAGTCCGCGAAGAAGCTCACCGTGCTCGGGACCACCATCGGTTCGCCGTACTACATGGCGCCCGAGCAAGCGCAGGGGCTCGACACCCTGGATCATCGCGCGGACGTGTGGGCGCTCGCCGCCATTGTGTACGAAGCGGTGGTCGGCCGAGTACCGTTCATGGGCAACAACGGGCCGAGCATCTTGCTCGAGATCCTGACCAAAGAGCCCAAGCCGCCCAGCGAGCTGGGCAAGGGGCAGAAGTATCCCGTGCCACCGACGCTCGATCGCGTGATGGCTCATGCGTTCAAGAAGAGCGCGGCCGTGCGCGTCGCCACGGTCGGCGCGCTGGCGGACGCGGTCGGCGCGGCCTACGGGCTCACCGGCACCCATCAGCAATGGGCCAAAGCGAACGAAGCGGCGCTGACCGCGGCCATCGACGCGCAATTGCCCGCGCTGATGA
This sequence comes from Polyangiaceae bacterium, assembly GCA_036500095.1. Taxonomy (GTDB): domain Bacteria; phylum Myxococcota_A; class Polyangia; order Polyangiales; family Polyangiaceae; genus PMG-095. The sequence goes on along the minus strand of DASYCR010000392.1, from coordinate 1,178 downwards.
CCGCCCAGGCGGCGCCGCGCGCGGCCAACGTGGCCGACTCCTTTTTCGGCGAATCCGACAGCCTGGAGGCGATGGGCGACCCATTTGCCGCCGGCGGCGCGCAGGCTCCCGCGCCCTACGTTGCGCCGTATGCCGCCCAGCCGCCGTCGCAGGATCTCGCCCCGGCCGGCGTGCCCAAGAGCTCACTCAATCTGATGGTGCTGGCTGCAGTCGGCGCCGGCGCGCTCGTACTCGGCATCGCGCTGGTGTTGGTGCTGACCTTGATGCGCTGAGCCGCGAGGCAGGCATGCGGTTCTGCACGCATCGATATCTGCTGGGTTCGCTACTGCTCGTGGCGCTCGGCTGCAGTCAGGGCAAAGGGGACGACACGGGCCCGCAATGCGCGGCGCCCGCCGCGTGCGGCGGAGATCTGGTCGGCACATGGGTGCTCGAGAGCGCCTGCGCCGCGGTGAGTGAGACGGTCAATGACAGCTGCCAGATAGTGGTCGATTCCTCGAGCGTGAGTGCGATCGGTACCGTCACGTACAACGACGACGGCACCTATACTTCGAGTATCACTTACTCGGGGGCGTACATCGAGACTTACCCGGCTTCGTGTCTGTCTGACGGCAGCATGTGCAGCGATCTGGCGGCCATGCTCGGCGACGCTTGCAGCACGAACACGGACGGCTCGTGCGCGTGCAGTATCCCCACGTCGGGCCTCCCGGTGACCAGCACGGGCGGTTACACCGTGAGCGGCAGCACCGTGCAACTCTCGTCGATGCCGACCGAGAGCACGCAATATTGCGTGCAAGGCGACAAGCTCAGCGAAGTCGTCCAAGATCTCACGACCGGCGGAGACCTGGCGGTGATGGTGCTGCAAAGACAGTAGCTTTGCCGCGACTTGGTTGCTGAGCGGACGGCATGGTATCCAATGGACATGAAACGGACGTTCGCGATTGGTTCTTTGGCGCTGGGCCTCTTGGCAGTGGGCGCGATCGCCTGCAACAAACAGACGCCCTCCGCCGCGGAAGAACCGCGTTCACCGCTCACCACGTCGGACCCGAGTGCGCCCACGCCGAGCGCCGCGAGTCCGGCTCCCGCGGCTGGGGCGTCGAACGACGCGCCCGCGACAGCGCCGGCCGCCGACGGCGCCGCAGCGAGCAAATACAGCGACGCAAGCTTCGATCTTTCGCTAT
>DASYCR010000391.1:0-5473 GCA_036500095.1 Polyangiaceae bacterium | reverse complement strand
GCCGCGCAGAGCGCGGCGTCGGAGGCCGCGCTCCACGCCTGCAAGCGCGCGGACGCGCTCGGGTTGATCGACGCGCTGCGAGCGCAAGCGCTCGCGCTCGGCGAGCTCGGTCTCGCCGCACGGATCCCGATCGTCACGCGCGAGGTGGGTGAGCTCGCAGAGCTCGCGCAAGCGGCGGGCGCGGCGTTTTTGCCCGCGGGAGCCGGTGGCGGCGACATCGCCTGCTATGTCGGAGTGAACCCGGCCTCAGCGGAGTTCGGCGCGCGCGCGACCGAGCTCGGGCTCGTGCGCCTCACGCTCGCGCTCGCGGCGCGCGGCGTGCACGCGGCGAGTTGAAGTCGGCGCGGCCCAAGCTGTGTTAAGCCTCGAGTGACAAGCATGTCCGGCTCACGTATCCCGGGGTTTTACAAGCTGCCGCTCGCCGAGCGGCGAGGCATCGTCTGTGAGCGGGCCGGCATCACGCTCGAAGAGCTCACGCTTGCCGTGAGCACCGGCGGCCTCGACGCGGCGACCGCCGACAAAGTGGTCGAGAACGTGCTCGGGGTCTACGGCATGCCGTTCGGCGTGGCGCTCAACGTGAGCGTAAACGGCGTCGATCGGCTGGTGCCGATGGTCGTCGAGGAACCGAGCGTGATCGCCGCGGCCTCGAACGCGGCGCGCATGGTCAGAAACGGCGGCGGTTTTCGGGCCAAGGTGGTGGAGTCGCTGATGATCGGGCAGGTGCAGCTCACCGAGATCGAGCAGCCGAGCGCCGCCGTCACGCGCCTGGAAGACGCGTCGCCGCGCTTGCTCGAGCTCGCCACGCGCGCCGTGCCCGGCCTAGTCGCGCGCGGTGGCGGACCGCGCGCGATCGAAGTGCGCGATCTCGGGCAACGCTGCATTGTCTTGCACGTGCTGGTCGATTGCCGCGACGCGATGGGCGCGAACCTCGTCAACACGATCGCCGAAGCGATCGGCGCGCGCGCAGCCGAGATCGCGCACGGCAAGCTCGGCTTGCGCATCCTGTCGAACCTGTCCGATCGCCGGCGCGTCCACGCCACGTGTCGCGTTCACGCGCGCGAGCTGGCGCTCGCCGTGCGACGCGTCGAGCGGGCGAGTGAGCCGCTGTCGCCCCAGAGCGAGCCGCCCGAGCTCGTCGACGGGCGCGAGGTGGTGGACGCGGTGGTCGCCGCGTCGCGCTTCGCGGAGCTCGATCCGTATCGCGCGGCGACGCACAACAAGGGCATCATGAACGGCATCGACGCGGTCGTGCTCGCGACCGGCAACGATTTTCGTGCGGTCGAAGCGGGAGCTCACGCGTACGCCGCGCGCTCGGGTCGCTATCAGCCGCTCGCGCTCTGGCGGCGCGACGGCGACGATCTGGTCGGTGAGCTCGAGGTGCCGCTCGCGCTCGGCACCGTGGGCGGCACTTTGCGCGTTCACCCCGGCGCGCGCCTCGCGCTCAAGCTGATGAACGTCGAATCAGCCGACGAGCTGGCGATGATCGCGGCCAGCATTGGGCTCGCCTCCAATCTCTCGGCCCTGCGCGCGCTGGCAACGGAGGGCATTCAACGCGGGCACATGTCGCTGCACGCTCGCTCGGTCGCCATCGCCGCGGGCGCCACGGGCGACTCGGTCGAACTCGTCGCGGCACAGATCGCCGGGGCCGGCGTGATCACGCTGCAAGCCGCGCTCGACGCGCTGAACGCCCTGCGCGCATCCGACAACGAATAAGTCCGAGCTGCTCGCGCGCTCGGCTACTCGCTGTTCGCGCCGTCGCCGAGCACGCCCGGGTAATTGCGCACGTACTGCGCGGGCTCACCCGGCCCCGAAATGTCCACCCACGCCACGCGATGCGTCCCAAACGGGCGCACGTCCACGTGCACGAACTTGTTGTTCGGGTAGTAACCGCAGCCGACGTCCGCCAGCGTGCGGCAGAAGGCGAACAGGTCCGCGTCGTCGATCCCGGCCACGGCCAGATCGAGCGCGCGGCCTCGTTGGTGAAAGTTGTCATGGGCGTCGCGCCGGTAGCCGCTCATGATCGAGATCGACCGCCCAGGGAACGCCTCGGCGATCTTCTCGACGGCCCAGATCAGGCGCGGGTGCACGAGCTTCATTTTGGGCAGCCATTCACCGCCCGCGGCGTCGTTTTCGGGCTCGATGGGCAACGGAAAATCAGGGCGCGGCGCGTCGGGCGGACGAGCCAGCGAGCTCAAGCGATCGAGCGCGTCCGGCGCGATGGCGCCGTCGCAATCCACGAGCGGCAAGCGCGCCCATTCTCCGCCGTCGTAGCGGATGAGCGTGACGGCTTTTGGCCTCTTCCAGACCGGGCAACTGCGCTTGACGGCGATTCCGAGTAGCTCCGGCATCGGCGCGCTGACGTCGAGCGACCAATCCGGCAGGACATCGGCGACGGTGAAGTCGAGTGGCTCGTCGCTGCGCGGCGCGCGTAGCTCGAGTGCCTCGTCCGCCCAGGCGAGCGTGCTTGGCTCACGCGCCGGCTCCTCGCCGAGCCAGCTGAGCTGCGGCCCGAGTTGCCAGCTGGCGCGACCGTAGCGACCGCGCCAGTAGCGCCGCCACTCGGGCGCGCGATCGCGCTCCGGCTCGACGTATCGCTCGAGCAAACCGAGCAGCGGCCCCGCGCTGAGCGCGAACTTGCGCTTGCGATCGAAGCCGTCGACGAGCCAAGCGGTGTCGTTCAGCGGCCGCGTGGGACCGAACGCGCTGAGCTCGAGCGGCAGGCGCTTGATACGACGCGCTTGGCTGCTCGCCGTGACGTGAGCAACGGCGAGCAGTCCGCTCAGCGCAACGCTTGCACCGAACCAGAGCGGCAGTACCCGAGCAAGCCTCATGCGGCGGGCACAAGCATGCCGCGCCGCCAGGCCAAGCACAATGCGCTCAGGACGCCGCGGCTGAACTCTCGAGCCCGAGCCGGAGGAGTTGCAGGAACGCCTCGTACGCCTCGCGGGCCCGCGTCTCGTCGCCTTCCAGGTACTCGGTGACGCTCAGACCGTTCAAGACGGCCAAGGACAGCGTGGCGAGCGCTTCGGAGCGAGCCTGACCACCGCGAGCGGCTGCCGGACCGAGCGCGTCGCGGATCACGCCGCGCGCGTCGCGTTGGAGGCCGGCCGCACGACGCTTCAACTCCGGATCGCGGCGCGCCGCGCTCCAGACCTCGATATTGAGGCCGGTGCCGGTCTTGTTGTTCTGAATGGCTTCCCACAGCGCTTTCAGCGCTTCCATCGCTTGCGACGTCGAGCCGTCGCCGTTCTGGGTCGCTTCTTTCAGGCGATCCAGATAGCGGTGATAGGTGAAGCTCTGAACCTCGTGGATCAGCGCCGCTTTGCTGGCGAAGTAGTAGTGGACGATGCTCTTGCGGAGCCCAAGCTCCTTGCCGATCTCGGCGAGCGTCGTTGCGGTGAAGCCTTTCCGGGCGAAGCACTTGGCTGCGGCCGACAAGATCGAGGCGACTCGCGGGTTTTCCCAGTCGGCGGCCCGTTGCGACGTGCCGTTCTCTTCTGGGGGTTTGCGTGGGCTGCTAACGAGAGTTTCGGGTGTGTTCATTGTCATGGTGCATGTCCGGCCAGCCGGTATCCACAGGGTTAGACGGGCAGTAGGCCAGCCGCGGCCCTCGGGTCGGCGTTATTCGCGCAGGTCGTCCTTCGAGTCAAGCGGGGCGTCCCAAAGCGCTAACCTTTGGGCTTTTTCCCTTTGTGCTTCCGGGGCTTTTGCTCGCGATCTGCCGTCGGTTCGGCCGCTTGGGCCCTGGGCTCGTCCTTGCCTCGCCAGTAGGGCATCCCCGCGAGCTCCGTCCAGCCCGCCGTCCCGTACTTGCCTGGCTCACGCGACTCGCGTGTCACCCCGCCACGGTCCGCGGTGTCGTCGTTTTGCTTCGCGTCATCGTCGGCATCCGCCGAGTCGAGCTTCGGTCCTTGCGTCGTCACGAGCAGTTCGTCCGCGAGATATTCGGGATGACGATCGTCCTCGGCTTTCGTTTGATCGGCCGATTTATCCGCGGTTCCGACGCGAATGATCTGCGTGGTGGGCGGGTACGAGTCGTCCCAGCGCTCGCGAACCGCGTACTCACCCTCACGGATGATACGGTAACGCTTGAGCTTGAAGCCGGGTACGCCGCGCTGGCCGAGCACGCGCACGCCGTTCGGCAGGTCCTTGTCGGGCCGCTCGACCTCTTCGAACGGGATGGCCGAGTCGATGCGGCGAATCAAGGTCACCGTTCGCTCGCGCTTGGGCCCGAGGATTTCGGCCCGCACTATGCCGTTCTTGACGGTCTCGTGGAGGACGACCGGAAAGCCGAAGGAATTTTTGACCCGAAAATTGATGGTCGGATACACGACCGTCGCGTCGAGGCCCATCTTGATGTAGCCGCTCGGCCGCGTGTGCGGGTAGCGCTCGACGATCTCGAGCCCGGCAAAGAAGGCCGCGCCGTGCAGCGTGCCGGAGATCTGGCACGTACCGCCGCCAATGCCGTCGACGACCTCGCCCTCGGCGATCACGGGCGCGACTTTGTAGCCGTTCTGCTCGTCGCGCGGGCCCACGGTCTCGTTGAAGTCGAAGACTTCGCCCGGCAAGAGCACGTGCCCGTCGAGCTTTTCGGCGGCAAGCCTCAGGTTGAAGGTGCGGGCCTGGTAGCGCGCCGAGCGATCGTAGTGCGTCTCGAAGTAGCCGAGGATCTCGTCGAAGTTGACCGCGCCGAGCTCGCTCGCCACGCGCTTCGGTTTTCGCAACTCGAACACGACGGGCACCCTCAGCTCGCCCTTGGCGAGCGCCGACTCGAGCGCGCCGAGCGTGCCGTCGAGATCGAGCAAGCGGCCGTCGACCTCCGGGACGAGCTTGCGCGTCTCGAGATCGAGCCGCGCGTCGGCCGGCAAGCGATCGAGCTCGTCTTTGAGCGCGAGCACCGCCTTCTCTGCGCGCTCGCGGTCGAGGGTGACGGGCACCGGCAGCACCAGGGGCCCAGGCTTGCCGAGCGCGCGAAACGAGCGATAGAGCACGCTCGTGCGGTCGCGCGCCTCACGCACCAGCGCGGCCAGGCGCACCTTGTCGATCTCGCCGCCGAGATCGCCGACCTGTGTCTCGACGCGCTTACCGCCGCCGAGCTCGAGGCTCAGCTTGCTGGCGGCGTATTTGCGTACGCGTTCCAGCGCGACTTTGGCCGCCGCGTCGCCTTCGGGCAGCTTCTGGCCGAGCAGCATCAGATCGGGCAGCGGCTCTTTGGGGTCGCTCGGAGCGTCCGCACGCGGCACGAGCAACAAGCCGAGCACGAGGCCGGCCGCGACGGCGATCGCCAGCGCGCGGCCGCTCTTGCCGCCTGGAATCATGCCGAGCAGGCGCGTGAGCATCGCGCCGCTTTGTAGCACGCGCGGCACACGCGCAAAAAAGCGAGCCTAGAAGAATGCCTCCACGCTCAAGCTGACGTCGGGAAAGGCGACCAGCGTGATGCGCTCGCCGGGGCCGACGCTGACGAGTTTGCGGT
>DASYCR010000390.1:0-5724 GCA_036500095.1 Polyangiaceae bacterium | reverse complement strand
GCTTCTACCGCGGCTTGCCGTGGTCCACCGTGCAAGCCGCGATACGACGCGCGGGTCCGAGCGTCGTCCTTTTGATGCTCGCGCCGCTGGTCGGCAACTTCGTGCACATGCTCGGCTGGCGCGCGCTGCTGCCCGCCGAGGTGCGGCCGAGTCCGTGGCGCGCGTTCCGCATTTTCGTGGCGGCTCAGGCGGGCAACGAAATTGGGCTCGGTGTACTGGGCGAGTCGGTCAAAATCACAACGCTGCCCGGCGAACAACGCGCGGTCGCCACCAAGGCCGTCGTGCTCGACAATCTGAGCTCGCTCGTCGCGCTGGTCGCCGTGATCGGTAGCGTGACGGCGTTCGTGTGGCATGGCGCGCTTTCGCTGCTCGTCTTGCTCGGTGTCGGCGCGGCGCTCGGCGGTTGGCTCGCAGCGCGCAAGCGACGGAGCGGCTCGGAGCGGCTGCGCTCGCTCGTGATCGCATTCGTCGCCCACTACTTCGGCAAGCTCTGGATCGTCGCGGAATTTGCGCTCGCGCTCGCGCTCTTGGCCGCGGCGTCCGCGCGTTCGAGCGCGCTGCTCGCCTTGACCTCGACGATCGCGTCTTGCGTCGGCGCGCTCGTGCCTGGACAACTCGGCATCCTGGAAGCCGCGCTGGCCGGCAGCGCGGCCGCGGCCAAGCTCAGCGCGAGTACGGTGCTCACGGTGTCGCTGCTGCGCCGCCTGCGCAGCGTGCTGTGGGTCGCGCTCGGCGCCGTCTTCTTCTCTGAACTATGTTCCAAAGTATCGCTCGGGAGAAACCATGCATCGATTGCCGTTGCTCACTGACACCGCTCATGAACCAAGCCCCGCTCGCGCCGCGCTCGGCACGGACGCTCCGCGCCCGGCGAAAGCCGGCGAGAACGCGCGCTTTCGGGCGCGCGACTACGTCCGTTACGGCGCGCGGCTCGCCAAGGGCATGCTGGGCAGTCGACTTTTCGGCGCCCACCGGCCGCTGATGGTCAACATCGAACCGACGCATCGCTGCAACCTCGACTGCACCTATTGTGACAAGGTCGACCCCCGCTCCCCGCAAATGGACACGGAAAAGGCGCTGCGCATGCTGGACGAGCTCGCCGAGCTCGGCACGCTCTCGGTCTGCTTCGACGGCGGCGAGCCGCTCGTGCACCCCGGCATCGAGCGCTTCGTCGAGCGCGCCAAAGCGCACGGCATGCGCGTGTCGATGAGCACCAACGGGCACCTATTGAAGCGCAAGCCGAACGTGCTCCGCTTCGTCGACAAGGTGAAGATCAGTGTCGACGGCCCCGCGCACGTACACGACGCCGGGCGCGGACGCGGCTCGTTCGAGCAAGCCATGCACGGCGCTCGCTTGGCGCTCGACGCCGGCACGGGCGTCGCGATCCGCATGACGCTCGGCGCGCACAACGTGGCGCACTATCGCGAAGTACTCCGCTTCGCCAAAGAGATGCGTATCCAAGCGCTCTTTCAACCCGCGATCGGCAACATCATGAACGGTGCGGACGCGCCCGAAGCGCACTCCGCCGACAGCGCAGCCTATCGCGACGCGATCGACGAGCTCATGCAGCTCAAAGCCGAAGGCGAGCCCGTGGGCAACGAAATGCTCTGCCTCGAGCACCTGCGCAATTGGCCCGAGCCGAAGCCTGTTCCCTTCTGCAGCGGCGGCCGGGTAGAAGTCGCGATCGGGCCCGACGGCGGCATGTTCCCGTGCGGTCGCACCGGGCGAAATCTGAAGGCGCCGAACGTGTTCGAGGTCGGCGTGGCCGAGGCCTTCGAGCACGTGTTGCGGCCTACCGACTGCGCCAATTGCTGGTGCACGCTCACGCTCGCGGGCTGCTACTTGTACCGGGGAGACGTACGCTTGCTCGCGCTCGGCTGAGCGAGCCGAGCACAATGACTAGAGCGGGGCGGCCTTAGCGAACCGCTTTTCGTGGTATCCGGGCTAGGTTCTAGTTTGGACTGAGGGGATCAGGAGCGAACCCAATGAGCCTGTCGGACTTTCTTTCGCACGTTGTCGAGGCGTACTCACCTGAGGAGCTCGAAGGCGCGATGGTCTTCGCGATGCTCGCGCGCCCGCTCGACGAGCTGATCGCGCAGGCGCTCCGGCTCGGGCCCTACCACCCAGGCAAGCCGAGTCCCTGGTCGCACTGCTTTCTGATCGCCGAGCCGTACCACGGTCCGAGCACGAAGATCTTGGACTGCACCATCCGCGACGCCCAGGGCAAGGTCGCCTGGGACACGCCGCTCAAGGAGGCGATCGAGATCATCTTCGAGTCGACCGTCGGTAAGGGCGCCGGCAAGATCTACGACGCCGTAGTCGGCGACTACGACGACGATCGCGTGACGGCGCGCGGGCTCAAGTGGTTGCCCGGCCTGAGCGCCCCAGAGCGCGTCGCGGTCGTGAGCGCAGCACGCGATCTGCAGAAAGCGGGCGTGGCTTACGACCTGCCGGGGCTCGTGCGCGAGCTGATACGGCTGACGCTCGGCATCAAGCTGCCGGCGCCGCAAAATAGGCTATTTTGCAGCTCCTATCTGCAGTCGATCTATCGCTCTGGACTGCAAGCTCTCGGAGACTTCGCGCCCGGCACGCGCACCGCGGATGTCACTCCCGACGACATTTGGTATTCGCACAAAGGCCTCTGCCTGGCGGACGTGCCGGAAATTTCGAGTCTGCATTCGCCGGCGGTCGTGAGCTTGTACAGCAGAACCGGGCCAGCGCTCGCTGCGTCGAGCCGAATCACTCCGCTGACCAGCGCCGCTCCGCCGTCCGGAACGCGAGAAGAGATCGCTCGCGTCCTCGGCAAGCTCGAGTCGAGCGCGAGCGGGAAACTGCAAGACTACGAGCGAGTCCGCGACACGCTCGTGCACGCGCTGGCCCAGCTCAAGCAAGAGGGCGGCGGCGGGCTCGCACAGGCCGCGCTCGAGCACGTCGACGACTACGAGCTGTCGCTCGTGCTCAGCGCGATTCATGCGCCCAAGCAACCGACGGAGCTCGGTCCGCTCTTCGGCCGTGATTTGCCGGGCTTCCACCAATACGAAGAGCTCGACCCCGCGTGGATTGCGAGCTTGTGGAATCGCGTCACGAGCGACAAGGTCCCGTTCCCACAGTGGCAGGTCGCAACGGATTTGGTCTATCCGATCCCGGAGGCCGCCCGCATCGCGATCGCCGGAGATTGGGGCACGGGCAACGACTCGTCGCGCCAGATCGCGGCCGAGATGCAGAAGCTCGCGCCCGACTACACGATTCACCTCGGCGACGTGTACTACTCCGGCACGGAAGCCGAGGAGCGCGCGCGCTTCACCGACCTGTGGCCGGCCGGCGCGCGCGGCGCGTTCACGCTCAACTCGAACCACGAAATGTACTCGGGCGGACGCGGCTACTTCGGCGTCGCGCTGACGGACAGCAAGTTTCGTATGCAGCGCGGCTTCAGCCATTTCGCACTGACCAACAATAGCTGGCTGATCATCGGGCTCGACTCCGCTTACGGCAGCAGCGGGATGTACGCCAACGGCGTGCTCAACGACCCCCAGATTTCCTGGCTCCGCGCGCTGATGAAGAGCGGCGTGGCGCGCTCCGCTCAAGGTCCGAAGAAAATCATGCTGCTCACGCATCATCAACCTCTCGAGCTCGACGGCAGTCAGACCAGCCTGCTCGCGCAGGTACGGAGCGCGCTCGGGCAAGGCCCGCAGCGTTGGTATTGGGGACACGTCCACACCGTCGCCGCCTTCAAGCCGATCAGCATCGCGGGCACGGAGCTCCGTGGACGCCTCGTCGGCCACGGCGGCATCCCGTACGGCCCCGAGCCGCTCACTCCTGCTCTAGCCTGGACGGAGTCCGAGCTCGCGGGCGATCCGCAAATCCCCGAGCGTGCCAAGAACGGCTTTGCCCTGCTCGACTTCAGCGAACAAGGGCTGAAGGAGGCGTTCTACGACGAGCGCGGCGCGCTGCGTTGGAGCGAGCCGTAGCGCGGCGGGCCCGCTCTTAGTGCGGCCCAGCTCCACTCTGAATCGCCGCTTGCAGGCCCGAGGTGGCGTCGGGCGCGTACGTGTACGGGGCGCTCGTGAAAGCGGGGCCGCCGCCGCCGGTGGACTTGGTGCCGCTCGTGCTGGTGTACACGTTGTCGTTCGGGTCCGCGCTGATGTTCGAGTTGCCTTGATCCGCGGTGCTGTTGAATTGCTGTGGATTCTTGACGCCGTTGAAGACGCTCTTTTCAATCAGAATCGCGGCGTCGAAGCCGGACCGCACGCAGTAGTTGGCGGCGCTCGACGTCCATAGGTCGTTGTACAAATGGTTCTTGCCGTAGCGAACGCGCGGCTGGCGCTCCACCACGTTGTCCGCCCACCAATCGTGATGCCAGGTCACGTTCAGCTTGCCCGCGTCGCTCGGGACGTTGTCGGCGCTGCCGACCAAATTGCTGTAGCGGTGCCCGGCCCCGCCCGTCGAGTCGCTGCCGACGTTGTCGGTGCGCGGCGTGTAGTGGAACTTGGTCCACGATACGGTCACGTAGTTCGACCCGTTGTTGATGTCGAGATTGCCGTCCGTGCCGTCCGAAATGTCATCATGGTCGAGCCAGACGTGATGCGAGCCCTGCACGCTGACCGCGTCGTCGCCTGACGAGCAACCCACGGAAGCGTCGAAGCTCGGGTCGAGCGAGCAATCGCCCACGCCGTAGCCCACGATCTTGAGATTTCGAACGATCACGTTGCTCGCGTTGTTCACGTCGAGGTGGCCGTGCACCTGGCCGCCGCACAGGCCGGCGATCGTTTTGTTCGAGCCGATCTTGATGGAGCCCGTGATGGTTCCTTGTACCCAGACCACCGCGGCGTTCGAGCCGGACACGGCGTTCTGAAGTTGGCTGAGCGTCGTCACCGTGGTCGGGTTGGCATTGCCACCGCCCGTCGTCGTCGTGACGTTGTTGCCCGACACCGCGGCCCAGCCTTCCAGCACGCTGCCGGCAGCCGGCGCCGTGCACCCGCCCGAGCCCGCGGCGCCCGCGCTCCCGCCCATGCCGCTCGTGCCTCCTTTGCCCGCCGTGCCGCCCGTGCCGCCCGTGCCGCCCTTGCCAGCAGCGCCGCCCCCGCCCTTACCTGCCGCGCCGCTTGCGCCGGCCTGGCCACTCCCACTCATACCGCCCTGGCCGCTGCCACCTGCGCCCGCGTTGCCGCTACCGCTCATGCCGCCGCTGTTCCCGAACGCGCCGGTGCCCGCGGTATCCGTCCCACCGATGCCTGCGGCGCCACCCTGCGGTGTGCCGCCGCTACCCGCCGAACCGCCGGGCGCGTTGCCTCCGCCGCTACCAGCAGTCTGTCCTCCGCTACCCGCCATCGCTGACGTGCCCGCCGCGCTCGTTCCTCCGCTACCGATTGCGCCACCGCTCGGCGCGCCCGCCGAGCCGCCCGCAGGGCTCGCGCTGCCGCCGCTGCCGCCGCTCGGATCGATGTCATCGTCGGCGGATTGCGTTTGTTGTCCAGCGACACAAGCAACTTCCAGCGACGCAGCGCACAGCAAACAGATCAAGCTGACGCGCGTGACGGAGAACGAACGAACTCGGCGTGAAATCTTGAACATAACGCGTGTAGTTGCGCGAGGCGCCCCACACAAGTCAAGAATCTTCACTAACTCCTGAGGTTTACCTAAAATCAGCGACCGCAAAGATTTATGACCGGATCGATGCCGAGTATGATCGTGGGGTGAGCTCCGCGCTGATCGCGAGCATGCGTGCGG
>DASYCR010000389.1:0-2217 GCA_036500095.1 Polyangiaceae bacterium | reverse complement strand
AAACCACCAAATCCTCAGCCAACAGGATCCCACTGCATCCGCTGTCGAGCCACACGACCATCGGCCAAGAACCGGCCGCGACCGGCGTTCCACCGACAATATTACCGCGCGTGACGCGGAGTTCCTCTTTGCCTTGGGCTGGTCGCGGCCCGCAGGCAGCGAGCAGGACGGAAAACATCGCAACACCCCCAATGCTCCGCAAGCGCCCGCCGTTCATCGAGGCACCAGAATGGCACGGAAAACGCGACTCGCAAAACTGTCCCCTGTTGGATTTTGGCTCCCTCGCCAGCTGGGCGCGAGAACAAATGGCAGTACCAATCGTCGTGCGGCCGACTCAGCCGGGCGTCGCGTCTCGGCCACGGAAAACAATGCTATCGTTTTCACGTGATCAAGGATCTGGCCGCCTATCAACGCCTCTGTGAAAAAGAGCACTGGGACGCTCTTTCTCGGCAGACCATCGAGGAATCGATCGCAGTGGGCGAGGCGCTGCTCACGTCGGAGTTGATGGACATTGCCGTGTTCACCGATGACGATCGTCCCATGAGCCTCGCCCTGTCGCTCGGCATCAAGCGCGCGCAGAAAGGCCCGTGAGTCGGCAAGGCAGCGCTTTCGACTCTTTCTGCAGGATGGCGCCGCTTACGCGAGAGCGTCCAAACACGAGCTGTTTGGCTGCTCCGTGTCGTCGCTGCCCACACCCGAAGATCTGCTCCTATTCAAAGTGTTGGCAGGGCGTGACAAGGATCTCCTGGACGCGGCGGGCATCGCACGACGCCACCGCGCGACCCTCGATTGGCCCTACGTGGAACGAGTGGTGCGAGAGCTATGCGACCAGGCGGAAGACATGGCTGCCTGGCAACGGCTCGAGCAGCTACGGAGCCAAGTGGGCAGCTGAGAACTCAGCGCCGAGCAACCGCCTTGTCGTCCGCCGGCGCCGTCTCGAACTCGTAGCCCACGCCGACGCTCAAGTTCGCCGCGGTGACCGCGCCGATACCGAGCGCGCAGTTGCCGAGCGCGTCACCGGTGATGCGGTAGCCCTCGCCGTCGAAACGCGACATGAACGACAAGTGTTGCGACAGGCGATAGATCAGTCCGACCCCGCCGCTGATGGCGAAGCCGGGATCGGCCGTCTCCGAACACGAGAAGGGCGTGGCCGGCGCCACGAACAGCGCGCTCTGGCGCGTGCCGACCGCGCTCACGTGCTCGATCGCGAGCCCGGCGCGCAAGGACAAGAAGAGATCGACGCGCTCGCTGTGCCACGGAAACGCGCGCAAACCGAGCCAGGGCGTGGTCACGCTGTACGAGGCGTCGACCGAGGTCTGACCCGTGAGCGCATTGACGCGACCGAGCCCAGCGTGCTCGATATCGAAGGTAGCCGCGAGCTCCGCGCTCATCGACAGCGCCACCCCGAGCGCAAACGTCGAATCGAGCAGCTCCTCCTGCGTCCCGCCGAACGCCGACGCGAGCCGCGCGTCGACACCGTAGCGCGCGTCGATCAAGAGCGGCATCGCGGCATAGTTCCGCCGCTTGAACGGCACCTCCGCCGAACGATCCGCGCTCCCGGGCGCGTTGAGCGCTGAGAGCGAGAGCTCCACCGCCGGCGGCGCACTCGCGTTCGACGCGGGCGTCTGCTGCGGAGTCGGCGCGGGCTGCTGCGGTGGCGCGGCGGGAGCCGGCGTGAGCGGAGTGATCGGCGTTGCGGGCGGAGCTGCTGCATTCAGCGCGGGAGCGCTCGGCGCGAGCGACCCTGCAGACGACGGAGACGTTGCCTCGGGCGCTTGCGCCGCAGACGACGGCGGAGGCGGAGGCGGAGGCGGCAGCGCACCCGCTTGCGCCCAGCCGTTCGCAGAAAAAAGCACTGGAATCCAGGCCAATCGAGTCACCAGGACGCGGCGCATCCGCGAACTATACACGCGTTGACAGCCCTCCCCTCGCCAGCCATATTCCGCGGCGGAGAGATGACCGAGCGGCCGAAGGTACCTGATTCGAAATCAGGCGTACCCGTAAGGGTACCGTGGGTTCGAATCCCACTCTCTCCGCCCCGCTGATCGCGCCGACCCCGCGCCCGCGCGGCCTCCAGTTCGCGCGCAGCAGGCCCGGTCACTCCGATCCCGAAGCGGTCACCCCGTGGTGCGCAGACAATAAGTATACTTATTGTCGTCCACTCGCGGGCGATGGGGCATCGATTTAAGTCCGAATAAGTGGAGTGCCCGGCGGCAA
>DASYCR010000388.1:0-1785 GCA_036500095.1 Polyangiaceae bacterium | reverse complement strand
CGGTAGATCGCTCGCTGCGCGCCGAACCTCGCCCGTGAGCGTGGCTATTGGCGGGCTGAACACGTAGCGATATTTGATGCGCGCGGCGAGCGCACGGCCATCACGAGTGGCCGGCTCGAATACGAGCTTCTGCGCTGCGCTGATGGCGGCTTCGTCGAAGCCATGTCCAACCGGCGTGACGACCTTCGCCTCGCTGACGCGCCCCTCGGCATCGACGACGAGCACCAAATCCACCGTGATCGCTTGGACGACGTGATCACGCAGTGCTTGCGCGGGAAAAAGCACGCCCGCGTCGACCTTGAGCCGCGGCGAGACGACGGCCGCTTCGTGCGGCGCTTGCAAGGATTGCGCGGGCACGCTGGGCGCGAGCAAGCAGGTCGCCACGAGGGCGAGCTGCGTCACAATCCCCCGGCCAGTCGCGTTTCCCACGGTGCACCCTGAAAGCGAGCGCACCCTAACAAATGCCGCTCGAAGATCAACTCTCTCGCGCGCTTCGGAGCTCGCGTCGCGGGGCCCAATCGCTCTGTAAAAGGGTTCCGTATGCCGATACCCTGAGCGGATGCCGCATTCGCCGAGCCGAGTTTGCATTGCCTTCGCGCTACGTCAGCGTGCGCCCCAAGCGCCGGCTTCCCGCTCTCGCACGCGACAACGGCGACCAACGGAGTCCTGATTTGGCCATGACGGATGATTCGCCGCTCAGCGCGCGCTGGGTAGGCTCTTGGGCGTGCGCGCCCCAACTGGTGGAGCCCGGAAATCTGCCGCCTGCTCCGGGTTTGGCCGGCAATACCTTGCGCCAAACTCTGCTCACTACGCTCGCGGGGCGCCGCGTGCGCCTGCTATTTTCGAACGAATGGGGGGATGCGCCCGTGACATTCCAGAGCGTGCGCTTGGCGCACGCGAAGGGCGCAAGCGCGATCGAGCCGAGCACGGACCGCCAGCTGAGCTTCGCCGGCAAAGCGGCGGTGACGATCCCCCCCGGTCAAACGCTGGTCTCGGATCCTCTGGATTTTCCGAGCGCAGCGCTCGGTTCGCTCGCGCTGAGCATTTATTTCGGCGCCGTTCCGCGCGCGTTGAGCGGTCATCCGAGCTCGCGCACTACCGTGTATCTGCAGCACGGAAACGCGGCCTCGGCAGCGAGCTTGCCCGAGGCGAGCACGACCGAGCATTGGTATTTCATCGTCGGGCTCGAGGTCGAGGCGCACGCGCCTGCGGCGGCCATCGTTACCCTGGGTGATTCGATCACGGGCGGACGGGGCTCGACGACCAATGGAAATAACCGCTGGCCCGATCAGCTCGCTCGCCGCCTACAGGCCCACTCGAGCACTGCCGCGGTCGCCGTGCTCAATCAAGGCATCGGCGGCAACGCGGTGCTGCGCGGAGGTTTGGGCCCTCCCGCGATCGCTCGCTTCGAGCGCGACGTATTGGGCCAGCGCGGCGCGCGCTGGCTGATCTTGCTCGCGGGAGTCAACGATATTGGCGGCAGCACGCACGGAGGCGTGGCGAGCGAATTGATCGAAGCCTACAAAGGCATGATCGACCGAGCCCACGCGCGCGGGTTGCTCGTCTATGGCGTGCCGATCCTGCCCTTCGGTGGCTCACAGTATGACAGCCCAGAGCATGAGGCTGCGCGTCAAACCGTGAACGAGTGGGTGCGCAAGAGCAGGCGCTTCGATGCCGTTGTGGATCTCGACCGCGCTGTGGCCGACCCGCAGCGCTCGCACCAATTGTTGCCGGCCTATGATTGTGGCGACCATTTGCATCTGAGCGTCGCGGGTTATCAGGCCA
>DASYCR010000387.1:0-2627 GCA_036500095.1 Polyangiaceae bacterium | reverse complement strand
CCCAATCAACAAAACCAATGATAAGACCGCCTGCGAAGACCATGCGCCCCGCGGCCGCAATTCTCTGTCTCCTGCTGCTCGCGTGCGGCAAACGGCAGGCCCCGCCCGGCGCCTCGGTCGAGCCGTCCGCGCGATCGAAGGCAGACGCGCTCGGCGCCGAAAGCGCGGCGGTCCCGGCGAGCGCGCCGGCGGCCTCGACCAGCGCAGCGAGCGCGCCAAGCGCGCCGAAACCCGGCTCCCCGGACGACAATCTGCCGTTCGCCGCCGACGGCACGCGCGTCGGCAGCGTGGCGTGGCGCACTTGGGTGTACACGGACGTCGGCAAACAGCGCACGCGCTACGGCTATTTACGCGCGGGTTCCGTGGTCGACGCACGCGGTCCCGCCATCCAAAACGAAGGCTGCGTGGGCGGCTGGTATCGCGTGAACCCGCGCGGTTTCGTGTGCCTCGGCCTGGGCGCGACGCTCAAGCTCGACGATCCGGTGGTGATCGCGTCGGTGAATCGCGCGGTGCGCGGCCAGAGCTTGCCGTACCTGTATGCGCTCTCCAAACAAACGCCGCCGCTCTTGTATTTTCGCCTGCCGAGCAAGGCCCAGATGAAAGAGGCGGAGGGCATGGACGTCACGGAACGCGGCGTGCACTTTCGCGAGCTCGTGCAGACGCAAGGGCTCGATAGGCTCGTCGCGTTGCAAGACGCGCCGCCGGATTTCTTGAACGACGGCAAGAAGCTCGACAAGCCGTACGGCGTGAAGCAGCCGCTGCAAAAGGGCGTCGAGGCTGGGCCCTCCAGCGCCGACAGCGGGTTTGCCATCTCCAAGACGTTCCTGTGGGAGGGCCGCGCGTTCGGGCTCACCACCGAGCTGGATCTGGTGGCGCTCGATCGCGTGAACATCGTCAAACCAAGCGAGTTTCACGGCGTCGAGCTGGGGGAAGACGAGGGTTTGCCGGTCGCGTTCGTCAAGGATCACTACGCCGATCACTACACGCTCGACGCGCGCGGCCAGCCGCAAGCCAAAGGCAGCTTCGGTTACCGCGAGGGCATGAAGCTCAGCGGACAAAAGAAGCCCGGCGGTTTCTTGGAGCTCCGCGACGGCAGTTGGGCGGCGCAAGTGAGCCTGCGCGTGCTCAAGGTGCGCGATTCATTTCCGAGTTTCGCCACGGGCGATCGCAAATGGGTCGACATCTCGATCCGCGAACAGAGTCTGGTCGCCTACGTGGGACGACGAGCGGTGTACGCCACGCTCGTGAGCACCGGCCGCGGCGGTATCGGACCGCACAACGACGCGCCCGACAGCGAATTCGAACGTGTGCAAGCCACCGTGCGCGGCACGTTCATGATCTACCAAAAAGACGTGAGCTCCACGATGGACGGCGACGAGGACCAATCCGACTCGTTCAACCTACGTGACGTACCGTTCGTCCAATATTTTCACAAAGGCTTCGCGCTCCACGGCACCTATTGGCACGACGAATTCGGCAAAGTGCGCAGCCACGGCTGCGTCAACCTCGCGCCGCTCGACGCCGCCTGGCTCTTCGAGTGGACCGACCCGAGCGTGCCGCCGGATTGGCACGGCGTGGTGAACAAAGAGCGCGGCACCGTGGTGTATATCCACGTGTGATACGCGCCGAGCTCACGGCGCCGTCTGCGCGCAGTACAGGTAGATGAACCCTGAATTGCAGGGGCCGGTAACGTCGTACCACCACGTCCGCAGCTCGCCGGACTCCCCCACGGGTACGAACGGCGGGTTGTCCGAGCTGCCCGGGGCCGTCCAATTCGAGCAGGTTGAAACGGTGGTGCCCGCGGAACCAAAGTCGGTCGCGCCCGTCCAGACGATCGCGTCGTTGTAGTGACCCGTGCCGGTTTGCCAGAGCCCGCTCTCGAGCGTGCCGGCCGCGATCTGGGCTCCCGTGCCGATCGGGACGCCGTCCAAACGAACGTAGCGCGTGCTTGCGTTCAAGACGCTGGCCGCTGAGCTACCAGACGACGAAATGAGCGCCACTGCGTTGGTGACTCCCGCGGGCAAAGCGGATTTGCAAAAGTCGTTTGGAGTGCCGCCACCGATCACGAACGGCGCATCGGTCAGCCAGATGTATTTGCCGGTCTCCGGCGTCGGCGTGGCGGCCACTTGCAGGTCCTTGCCCATGCAGATCAGCGCGGAGGAATTGTTGCAACTGACGGCAAAAATGCTGCTCCACGTCGATGGGCCCCCGTCGCTCGCCCCAGCCACGACGTAGTCTGCGACGTCCGCCGAGGTGAAGTCGTTGCAGTTGCCGGTCGGAGTTTGGCTCGACAGCGAGCCGTCGCTCCCCGCGCCGGTCATGGCCGGCCTGATGTTGGACGGGGTCGCGCCCGTTTCGTCGAACTCGATCGGGTAGAACACGGCGCCCTTCGTGAACAGAGAGGATTGCGTGTCCGCGAACGGCTTGCCGTCCATGCGCACCCAGCCACGCGCGTTCTTGAGGCGATCCTTGGCGAGGGAGTTCGCGTCGGACGTGTAGGCAATGTACGAGCTGCCAGCGACGTTGTTGATGCCCGCGGTGGTCGCTGCGGCGTTGCACTTGGCGTCGTAAGCGGCTGCGCTGCCGAGGTCCGGCGCGAACACGTCCGACGTGACGAAGACGAGATT
>DASYCR010000386.1:0-2636 GCA_036500095.1 Polyangiaceae bacterium | reverse complement strand
GCTCGCGCCCGCACCAGACGCGCCCGCGGCTCCGCTCGCGCCCGCACCGGACATGCCCGCGGCGCCGCTCGCGCCGCTCGCGCCTGCACCAGACGCTCCCGCGGCTCCGCTCGCGCCCGCACCAGACGCGCCCGCGGCTCCGCTCGCGCCCGCACCAGACGCGCCCGCACCAGACGCGCCCGCACCAGACGCGCCCGCACCAGCGCCCCCGCCTGCCGCGCCGGTACCCGCCGAGCCGCTCGCGCCCGGGCCGCCGCTCGTGCCCGCGGCTCCGCCTTGTCCCGAGGTTCCGCCTGCCGGGACCGAGCTCGACGTCGAACAGCCGACAAAGCCAGCGCTGATGAGCACTGCACCGGCAAAAACGGCTCGCGCCGCGGTCATTTTTTCACCCAGAATCACCGAGTTGGCTGGTCGATTGATCATGTTTCGAGGCTCCATGGCAGAAACGCCCATGAGCGTGAGTCGAACGAGCCGCGCCGGGCCACGCAGAAAACGTCCCGGTGGAATCTTATAGCGCTCGTTGGATCGAGTCGGAGCAGCGAGCAAGTATGATTGGACGGGCCAGTGGTTGCCCACCCGCGCCGCGTGCTGCGCACGCCGCGACCCCTCCCAAGCGTCCGTCCTCGCGGGCCTCGGATTGAGGTCCTTGTGACTTCGACCCTGCTTTGCTGGGCCCGCTGCGGGCGGCCGCGGGAGGGGTAGACGATCTTCCACTCTGGGCGATCCGCTAGGGTGGGTGCATGTCGAACCGCGACGAGTACGCCGCCAATCGCTTTCAGAAGGGCGTTCCCGATTTCCCGGTCAAGGATTGCCCGGCCGCTCTCCGCTACTACCTGGACGTACTCGGCTTCCGCAAAGACTTCGACGACGCGGTGCTCGGCTTCGACCACACGATGTTCTGCGGCGTGAGTCGCGGGGAGTGCGCTCTGACACTCAACGAGCACGGCCACGAGGAGCGTTCGCCCTCCGGCATGAGTTGCAACGTCGACGACGTCGACCTCCTACACGACGAGTACCGCGCCCGCGGCGTCCAGGTGACGCAGCCACCCAAGGACATGCCATGGGGTCAACGCTCCGTGCATTTCGTCGATCCAGACGGAAACTCGCTGGTCTTTGCGGCGTCCATCAAGAAGTGACGTGCTCTGCTCGGACAGGTGGGATTCCAATCCTACCGTGCTATCGTCTATGGCATGTCCGCTACTGAAAAGATCAGCGTGAGTATCGGTCGCGAGGAGTTGCGACAGGCGAAGCAGCTCGCAGGTCGGTTGGGGCTGAGCCTGTCGACCTTCATCAGCGATGCTGTCCGGCAACGAATCGAAGCACAGGCACGCAAGCAAGCCGGTCTTGAAGTGCTATCGACCTTCCCACCCGGAGGGCTCCCTAGCCAAACGGAAATGCGTAGCCTGCTCGCGCGCTGGTCGGGTAGTACGGGCTCTCGACGCTCGAAGGTGGCTAGCAAGCGCGCGGTGGCCAAGGGCAAATCCGCGACAGCGAGCCGCCAGCGGCGCGCGGGCTGACTCAGCCACGCATGTTCGGTTTGACCTTCGATACGGGGGCGCTGATCGCCTTGGAGCGCGGTCGTCTCTCCATGCGCAAGGTCTACGCGACCGCCGTACTGAACGCGATTCCGATCACGGTCCCCGCCGTGGTGGTCGCCGAATGGTGGCGTAGCGGGATGCGTGAGCGCGAGCGCGCTCGAGTGCTGCGCTCGTTGATCGTCGAGCCCACTACCGACTATATCGCGCGCCTCGCAGGCGCCGCTCTTACACTCGCAAAGGGAGTACAAACCATCGATGCGCTCGTGATGGCATCCGCGTCTCAACGTCGCGGTGAGATCGTCTACACTTCAGATCCGCGAGATTTCGAGATGCTGCGTCAGGTTCCAGAGCTTGCGGGTGTTCAGATCGAACGCGTGTAACGCGCGATCTGCTGAATGACATTTGCGAGCGTCGCGTGCGCGTCCGCTCAAGTCCGGTAGTTCGGCGCTTCTTCCGTGATGATCACGTCGTGGACGTGGCTCTCGCGTAGACCCTGGCCGGTGATGCGGATGAACTTCGAGCCGCGGCGGAGTTCGAGGATCGAGCTGGAGCCCGTGTAACCCATGCCGGCGCGCAGGCCGCCGAGCAGCTGCGCGAGGATCGAGCCGAGCGAGCCGCGGTGCGGTACGCGGCCCTCGATGCCTTCCGGGACGAGTTTTTCGTCCGCCGTGCCGCCTTGGCCGTAGCGATCTTTGCTGCCCTTCTTCATGGCGCCGAGCGAGCCCATGCCGCGATACACTTTGTAGCTGCGGCCCTGAAAGAGCACGAGCTCACCGGGGGCTTCGTCCGTGCCGGCGAAGAGCGAGCCGACCATCACGCAGGTGGCGCCGGCCGCCAGCGCCTTGGTGACGTCGCCCGAATACTTGATGCCGCCGTCCGCGATAACCGGGATCTTGCGCTCACGCGAAGCCCGGAAGCACTCGGAGATGGCGGTGATCTGCGGCATGCCCGCGCCTGTGACCATGCGGGTGGTGCAGATGGAGCCGGGACCGATGCCGACTTTGACGGCGTCTGCACCCGCATCGATCAGCGCCTTGGTGCCGTCGGCGGTGGCGACGTTGCCGGCGATCACTTGCACCCGGTTCGACTGCTTCTTGA
>DASYCR010000385.1:0-7500 GCA_036500095.1 Polyangiaceae bacterium | reverse complement strand
CGCGCGGAAATGCTGGCCGAATTGATGCGCGTGAAATACGGCATCGCCATCGCGGGTTCGCACGGCAAGACCACGACCACGTCCCTGGTGGCCACGGTCTTACGCGCCGCCGGCTTCGATCCCACGGTCGTCGTCGGCGGCCGCATGGCAGCGCTCGGCTCGAACGCGCGGCTCGGCGCGGGCGACATGCTCGTGGCTGAAGCCGACGAGAGCGACGGCTCGTTCTTGCGCCTCACGCCGACCGTCGCGGTCGTCACCAACATCGACCCCGAGCATCTCGATTTCTACGGTACGCACGAAGCCCTGAAAGACGCGTTTTTGCAGTTCATCGAGAAGGTGCCCTTCTACGGGCTCTCCGTTTTGTGCCTCGATCACCCGCACGTGCAAGATCTGCTGCCACGCATCGCGCGACGGCACGTCACTTACGGGCTGTCACCGCAGGCCAGCTATCACGCTAAATCCATCACATATAACGGGCTTTCCACGAGCTTTTTGGCCCTGCGCCGCGAGCAACCGCTGGGCGAATTCACCGTGCGCATGCCGGGCGAGCACAACGTGCTCAACACCCTGGCGGCGATCGCCGTCGCGGACGAGCTCGAAGTCCCGCTCGACGTGGTGAAAGACGCCCTCGCCACCTTCCACGGCGTCGCGCGGCGCTTCTCGATCGTCGATGATGTGGCTGGGGTGCCCCTGGTGGACGACTACGGGCACCACCCGGCGGAGGTCGAAGCGACGCTCAACGCGGCCCGCCGCGCCTATGACGGCCGCATTTTGGTAGCGTTTCAACCGCACCGCTACACGCGTACTCAGCACTTGTGGGAAGAGTTTACGCGCGCCTTCAACAACGCCGACCTGCTTTGGGTCACCGACATCTACGCCGCGGGTGAGAAACCGATCGCCGGCGTCAGTTCGGCGGAGCTCACGCGCTCGATCGTCCGCCACGGTCACCACTCGGCCCGCTACTCGGCGGATCGCCGGGAAATCGCGGCAGATCTGGCGCGCCACGCCCAGCCGGGGGACGTGGTCATCGCGCTCGGGGCGGGCGACATCAATAAGATCTTACCGCTGGTCGGGACCGAGCTCCGCGCGCGCGCCTCCGACAAGGAGCCTCGTCCATGACCGAAAGGCGAGAACGACTCCATGGCGCCGGCCTGGTCGCTCCGGACGAGGCGTACGCGCCGAGCGAAAGCCCGCCTCCCGCGGCGGTCGTGCGGCGGCGCGGGGTTTTGGAGGAAGCACCCGCTCCGCGCTCCGCGTGGCTCCTCTTGTGGTCGGCCATCAAGTTGGCCTCCGGACTGGCGGTGGTGGTGGGCATGTCACTCGCGGTCGCTTTCAGCGCCCATCGCTATGCGCTCACGAGCCCGCGCTTCGCGGTCAAGAACCTGGATCTGGTCGGGGCCCACCGCACGACGGCGGCGCAGATCAAGGAGCTATCGGGAGTCGATTTGGGCGCGAATCTGTTCGCGATCGACACCGACGTGGCTGAGCAGAAGATCCTGGAAAATCCCTGGATTTCCGAGGTGAAACTGATCCGGCGCTTGCCCGGAACCCTGCGCGTCGAGCTCGCGGAGCGCGAGGCCGTCGCGCTCGCCACGCTCGGCGGTCACCTCTACCTCGTGACCCGCCTGGGTGAGCCCTTCAAGGAGGTCGGCAGCGGTGATCCGTACGACTTGCCGGTGGTCAGCGGGGCATCCCTCGAGCGGCTCGGTCAGGACCGTGTGCGTGAGATCGAGCGCATCGCGAACGCCCTGGACGTCCTGCGCGAGTACGAGCGGGTGCCCCTGAGCAAGGTTTATCCCGCTCAAGAGGTGAACCTGGCGGACGCCGGAGACATCACGTTGACCGTCGGCAAGGAGGGCGTGACCTTGGCGCTCGGCACCGGTCCTTGGAAGAAAAAGCTGGATATGGCCGAGGAGATCGTGGGAAATCTGCGCCGCAAGGGGCGCACGCCCGGCATCCTGTTTCTGGACAACCAAGCCCACCCCGAGCGGGTGGTGGTGAGGATGCGATGACGGTTCGGAATCCCAGTGCCTTGCAATTCCCGGGGCGCGGGGGCGGAGCCCCGCACCAAGTCCCTAGAAGACTCGGCAGATCACGATCCTCAAAAGAGACTGGGGCTCCTGAGAATCCGGCGCGACCGGCGCCTGCCTCAATTCAGGTCGGCACGGTCGCAAAGCGCGGTGCGAGCGACTGCACAAACCAAAATCAAACCCGCAAACCTGCGGATTCGCGCGCCAAAATTTGGCCCCGCGTGCGCCACTCTGGCAGCGTCGCTGAAGGCTCGAAGCGCGTCTTGTCGCCCAACGGAAGAGCCGTCACACCATGAGAAACTCCCTCACTACCAGCGAGATCATCGTCGGACTCGATCTCGGCACCACGAAGGTTACGGCCGTGGTGGGCGAGGTCGACAGCGACGGGATCACCATTTTGGGCGTCGGCAACGTGCCATGCCGCGGCCTGCGCAAGGGCGTGGTCAGCAACATCGAATGGACCGTGCGCTCGATCCGCGAGGCTATCGAGGCGGCCCAGACGATGGCCGGCGTCGAGATTCAGACCGTGTACGCGGGCATCGCCGGCAGTCACATTCGGAGCCAGGTCTCCGACGGCGTGTGCGCGATCAGCGGCCGCGAGGTGACTCGCGCCGATCTCGAGCGGGTGCTGGAAGGCGCGCGCGCGATTCCGGTCGACGCGGATCGCAACATCTTGCACGCCCTGCCGCGCGAGTACGTGGTCGACAATCAGGACGGCATCCGCGACCCGATCGGCATGAGCGGGGTGCGCCTGCAGGTGCGCGTGAACCTCGTCACGGCGGCCACCTCCTGCGTGGAAAATGTCGTGCGCTGCGTCGAGCGCTGCGGGCTCACGGTGGCCGACGTCGTGCTCGAGCCGCTGGCCAGCGCGGACGCCGTGCTGAGCGAAGACGAAAAAGAGATCGGCGTGGCCGTGATCGACATCGGCGGCGGCACGACGGACCTCTTGCTCTACGCGGACGGCGGTATTGCGCACACCAGCGTGATCCCGGCCGGCGGCAACAACATCACGAGCGACGTCGCGGCGGGTCTGCGCACGCCGGTCGCCGAAGCGGAGCGCCTCAAGCGCAACTACGGCTGCGCGCTCGGTCGCATGATCGCCGACGACGAGGAGATCGAGGTGCCGGGCGTGGGCGGACACGCGCCGCGTCGCGTCGCGCGTCGCCTGCTGTCGGACATCATCGAGCCGCGCGTGGAAGAGATCTTCAGCGAAGCGCGCCGGCGCATCGAAGAGACCGGCCTGCTGGAGCAGGTGAGCTCGGGCTGCGTGCTCACGGGCGGCGCCGCCTTGATGGAAGGCATGGTCGAGTGCGCCGAGGAGATCCTCGGTATGCCGGTGCGCCTCGGGTTCCCGGTCGGCGTGAAGGGCATCGTGCAGCTCGTGCAAGGGCCGCAGTACGCGACGGGCGTCGGCCTCGTGCGTTACGGCGCGTCGCGACTGATCGATTCGGCTCCGCGCGATCGCGGCGCGGAGGCGCGACGCGAGAGCGAAGCGCCCAGCGCGGACACCGCGCAAAAACCAGGATTTTGGCATTGGTTTCGCGCGGCTTTCTAGCGCGTGAACCAAGGCCGAACACTTAACTTCAACCTTAAAACCCGAACCGAGCAGAACGAAGACCCCACCCAGTGACGAGAGCCCAGCCGGCGACGGCAAGGGAAGGCAGCCCCGGGCATTTCGACACGAGCACGAGCGAACGGAATCAAAACTTCCGGGAGGAAACGGACCATGACTTTCTCGATTGAATTTGCCGATGAGACGCGCACGTACAATGCGCGGATCAAAGTAATCGGCGTCGGCGGTTCCGGTGGAAACGCCATCAACACGATGATTCATTTCGGCCTCGAAGGCGTCGAATTCATCAGCGTGAACACCGACGCGCAGGCCCTCAACGCCAACTCAGCGGCCGACAAGATCGCGATTGGCCAAAGCGTAACGCGCGGTCTCGGCGCCGGCGCGGATCCCGAGCGTGGTCGCAAGGCGGCGCTCGAGGACGTGCAGCGGCTGAAGGACGTCGTGCAGGGTGCCGACATGGTCTTCATCACGGCCGGCATGGGCGGCGGCACGGGCACCGGAGCGGCTCCGGTGATCGCGCAGCTCGCTCGCGAGGCCGGCGCGCTCACGGTCGGCGTCGTGACCAAGCCGTTCGGCTTCGAAGGCCGCCAGCGCTCGCGCCGTGCGGACGCGGGTTTGGCCGCGCTCTCGGAGCACGTGGACACGCTGATCACGATCCCGAACCAGAAGCTGATGTCGCTCGCCGACGACGACCTCACCTTCGTCGAAGCCTTCCGTAAGGCCGACGAGGTGTTGTTTCAAGCCGTCAAAGGCATCAGCGATCTCATCACGCTCGACGGTATCGTCAACGTCGACTTCGCCGACGTGCGCACGGTCATGGCCGGCATGGGCCGCGCCTTGATGGGCACGGGTTGCGCCAAGGGCGAGGGCCGCGCGCGGCTCGCCGCCGAGCAGGCGATTCAATCGCCGCTGCTCGACAATATCTCGGTGGAAGGCGCGACTGGCGTGCTGATCAACGTCGTGGGCGGGCCCGACATGAAGATGAAGGAGATCCAGGAGGCGGCCACGCTCATCCAAGAGCAAGCACACGAGGACGCCAACATCATCTTCGGCGCCAGCGTGGACGAGAACATGGCCGACACGCTCAAGGTCACCGTGATCGCCACGGGTTTCCAGAGCGCGGCCCAGGAGATCCCCGTCGAGGTGTCGCGCGAGGCGCGCCGCCCGGCGGCTCGCCCGGAAGCGCAGAGCGTGGCGCCGGCGTCGCGTTCCCAGCTGCCCGCGCGGCCCGAAATCCGCGAAGCGCTCCCGGCTTACTCCACGCGCCGGCCCGTCGCGCCGCAAATCGCCGTGACCCAGAGCGCGCGCGACAGCCAAATGCAGCTGCCCGTTCGTGAGCGCATCACCTTCCCGTCGAACCTCGACACGGACTGGGACACCCCAGCCTTCCAGCGCCGCCAGAGCGGCTGATCCTCTCGCTCCGTTTCCTCGATTCTGCCTCGGGTATGTTGGCGCCCTCGTTCTCATCAGAGAACGGGGGCGTCGTTAATTTGTGGAGAGACTCACCGCGAAGGCGCGAAGTTGAGAGGGAGAGTTTTGGGGTTCGCAAAAAACGGCGCGGGACGACGTGGCATAGCCGAAACGCGTCTCGTCACGCGAAAACCAAAAATTCAAGGCTTCGCGTCAGGCCTTCGCGCCTTCGCGGTGAGTTTCTTGCTTGGAGGCGTTATTGAGCGGCGGCGCCGTTTAGGGCTTCTTGCTCTTTGCGCTTGAGCTGTTCGATTTCGCCGTCGCGCCGGCGCTTGTGCACGAAGAGTGCGGGTGCGCGAGCGTCCCCCTTGGGGTGGTGAATCGGATCGTCGCTCATCAGGCCGCGGCTCTTGCGTGCCTTCTTGCCGGAGAGAGCGCGGCGTTCGGCGCGGAGCGCCTGGATTTGAGCCTTGAGCTCCTCTCGCGCGCGCTTGCGTTCGGCGGCGCGCGCCAAGCGCTCGACTTCCAGCTGCTGCTTTTGCTCGCGCTTGTGCTCGACCGCGTCGTGCGCGAGTTGCCGGCGGTGCTGCACCTGCCATTTGGCCAGTGCAAGCTCCACTCCGGCGCCGATGGCGCCGCGCGCGATGACGATCAAATCCTCCGAGAACGAATCGATGACGCTTCTGATGTCGCGCTTGGCCGAGGCCATAAAACGGCTGTCGCACGAGACTACGAGCGGCGTCAAGCTCGTTTTGAGGTTGCGCATGGTGCCTTTACGGTCCTACATTGGATAGTGACGCGCGGTACCTCGTGGTGCGCGCGTCGAACAGTGACTCGCATAGTCGTCGAGCGTCGCGTTAGCTTGAAGGCCGAGCGGTCGGCGCTGTGGTGTGCGGTCGGTGACACGGAGCGGTTGAATCGAGCGATCGGGCTGGGTGAACTCAAGGTCGAAGCCAATAGTGACCGGAGCGCGGCGCGCTTTCGTGTGCGCACCGTCTCGGCCGGCTTCGCCTTGCAATACGACGAGCGGCCGTTCGAGTGGTTGGAAAATCGGAAGTTCAGCGTCGTGCGCGTACTGCGCGGCGGGCTGGTCAAGAGCATCGATCATACCTTCGAGCTCGAGTCGCGCAAGGACGGCGGGACGGATGTCGTCATTCGCATTGGATCCGAGCCGCGATCATCGCTAGTGAGCCCAATTTTGCGACTGCAGGTGTCGCGCATGGTAGGCCGCATCGAGGCGGAACTCCGCGCCGTCGATGCCGAGATCGCGACCGGCAAAAGCGCTTGCTTTCGTGTTTCGGTCTCGCCGGTCGATGACGCGACGCTCAGGCGCGTGGCAAGCGCGCTGCGCGCCAGTCTATCCGGCGCGCGTTTGGCCCACGCCGAACGGCTACTCGAGTTCGTTCGAAACGGAAGCGACGCGGACGTATCGCGCATCCGCCCGCTGGAGCTCGCCGTAGAGTGGGGGGTCGACGGGCGCGAGTTGCTCGGGGCGTGCCTGGCTTCGGTGGGCGCCGGCCTGCTCGAGCTCCGCTGGGATCTGGTGTGTCCGAGTTGCCGTACCGCCAATGAGCGCGTGACGACGCTGGAGGGCCTGCCCGAGTCGGGGCATTGTCAATTGTGCGATCTGTCGTACGACATCGAGTTCGATCGGGCCGTCGAGGCGACCTTTCAACCGACGCCGGCGGTGCGCGCGGAGAACCCCGGCCCGTTCTGCATCGGCGGCCCGATGCGCACGCCGCACGTGATCGCGCAGAGCATTCTGCCGGCCGCGGGCGAAGCGGAGCTCTCTGCTCCGGACAAGCCGGGGCGCTATCGCGTGTTCGTGCGCGGCGGCGCGAGCGCGGCGCTGGAAGTGTCGGCCGAGGGCGCCGAGAGCGCGCGCTTCTCCGCCGGGGAGCGCGCGCTCGAGCCCAAGATGGCGAGCGTGCGGCCGGGCGCCGCGCTGACCGTCGGCCAACGGAGCGAGGACGAGCGACACGTCAAAGTCGAACGCCTCGAGTTCGCGTCGCACGCGGCGACCGCGCATCTACTCAGCACCTTGCCCGAATTTCGCCGGCAATTCTCGGGTGATTTGCTGCGCCCGGGCACGACCCTGCGCGTAGCGCGCGTCGCCCTGCTCTTCACGGACCTGACCGATTCGACCGCGCTCTACAGTTCCGTCGGAGACGCCAAGGCGTTTCGCGTCGTGCAAGAGCATTTCGACGTGCTCTCGAAGGTGATCGCCGAACACCGCGGCACGATCGTGAAAACGATCGGTGACGCGGTGATGGCCGCGTTCCTCGAGGAGCGCGACGCGCTCGCCGCCGCGCTTGCGATGCAGCAGGCGTTCCCTGCCTTTCGCGCGGGCAATGCGGACGCGGCCACCACCTTCTTGAAGATCGGCGTGTTCGCGGGCGCTTGCTACATCGTGACCGCGAACGGCATTCTCGACTACTTTGGGCAGACCGTGAACGTTGCGGCGCGCTTGCAGGGCACGGCGGGCCG
>DASYCR010000384.1:0-1839 GCA_036500095.1 Polyangiaceae bacterium | reverse complement strand
CGCTGCTGCTCCAAACATAGCTGAGCGCGCTCGGTGCGCTGTCAGCGTCGTGCGCCGCTGCGGTCAACACGACGGAGTGCCCGACCGTGGTCTCAGACGGCTCGAGCGAGAGCGAATCGATGCTCGGACACACGTTGAGTGAGCCGTTGATGAGCACGCTGCCTGTCTTGGCTGGGACCTTGCACGTCAAATGAACGAGAGCGGTGGTCGTTGCGCCCGCGATCACGTTGAAGGCGGCCGAGCCGGAGCACGTCGCGCCCGAGCCCGCTGCATCCACCGCGCTGAACGTGATGGAGTAGCCGCTGCCGGCGGGAATGCCGCCGATGACCCCAGAAATTTGGGTGCTGTTGGCCACATTCAAGGTCCCGCTCTTGCTGAAGCCGTTGCCCACGATGGTGTACTGCACGGAGCTCAACATCAGACCGCCGGCTTGTAGCTCGAGGCCGATCGAGCCGGTGGCATCGGCCGGGCCTTCGCTGGTGCCAGAGCCCGGCGAGCTGCAACCAAAAGCGGACAGACCACCGCACGCGGCGATCAACGCAAGAATCGTCGCGCGGCGCGCGTTACGAGAAATTCGCATGTGCAAGAACCTCCAAAAGAGCGCCGCCATCAGCCGGCCTCAGCGCGGAGGAAGGTATGTGAGACAGCGACGCCCCTCGGCGACATCGAGGAAACAAATCGGTGAACGGCGCGCAAACAGACACGAACGCCGCCCCGCGCAGGAGCAGGAACAGGACTGGATGTTTTGTGCGCCCAGGCGACCGCGGGTGCAGCGGCTGGATCATCAGTGACGCGCTTCTCCCACACTACCCGCTCGTTCACCCCCCAAACGAACGCCGATAGGCCGCAGGGCTCGTGTATTGATGGCGGCGGAACACTTTGCCGAAGTGGTTCACATTGGCGAAGCCCCATTCGCTCGCGATCTGCTTGAGCGGCGCGCGCGTGGTGAGCAGCAAGCGTGCGGCTTCTTGTACGCGCACCTCGGTCATGAAATGCGCCGGGGTGAGCCCGGTGGTGGCGTGGAAGTAGTGGCTGAAGTGGCTGCGGCTCATGCCGCGTTCTGCAGCGACCGCGTTCACGTCGACCGGGCGGCGAGGTGAGGCGAGCACACGCGCGCGTAGCCATTCGAGCAGGCGCTCGCGGTCGCGGTCGGGATCACGGATCTCGTCGGCGAGCCGCTCATAGGCGAGCAGAAACTCGAACAGCGAAAGCTCCACCTCGAAGCGGTCGCGGAAATCCTTTTCGAAGGCGCCGCGCACGAGGCGCAGGGTGCTCGCGACCAGCGGGCTCGACGGCGACACGGTCACGAGCGGTCCGGCGCTCGCGACCAGCTTCGCGACGCGGCGCAAGATGTACGGGTGATAGATGCCGACCCACGCGAAGGTCCAGCCCGGCGAATCCTCCGGCAGGTAATAGCGATGACGTGAGGGAATCACGGCGAAGAAGCCCGTGCCGGGCGGGACGGGCTTTGCGGGCTGTCCGTAAACCTCGAAGTGCCCAAAGCCAGCGAGCGTGAGCTGGAAAAATACGAGCGGACGGTCACGCGGTCCGAGCCGCCGCATGCCGTCCCAGCGATAGCTGCCCGGCTCGGTCCGCGTCTCGACGTTGCCGAAGTAGGCGTTGATCGGCGTCCACCACGGCGGGCCTTCTACCGGCGTTCGCGATGCTTTCGTCAGACGACGCAGCTGCGGCGTCCATTCCTTGGGGGACTCGGGCCCTAGGGCGTGCCCCGCGACGACATCGGAAGTGATGACCTCGAACGACCGACGGCGCCACTGCTCGGTTTTCGAGCTCGGCTCAGGGGGGCGGCGTTCAGTCACAAACAGACCTTAGTCCGAA
>DASYCR010000383.1:0-1924 GCA_036500095.1 Polyangiaceae bacterium | reverse complement strand
GCACGACGGGCTCGAGGATCAGCGCGGCTGGCCGTGGCGGCTTTCGATGTACCGGTAGGTCGAGCGGCGTGCTCGCTCCCGCCAGCAAGGCGACGCGTACGCCTCGGTGTGGGAAATCGGTTCGTCCCGTCAGAGCCTCCGCGAGTTCCGACAGCTTGGTCGAGCCACGTGGGCCGATCGAAAGCGTGGCGTCCAGCGCAACCATACGACCGACCAATCCGGCGCGCTCGAGAAGCGAGAGGGAAGCGTCTCCTCCGAGTGCGAGCGACGTGACGAATGACCTGACATCGATCCATTTGCCGATGCCTTCGATGTTGCGGCGTAGTTTGAGCTCGGTTTTTTCGAGGAATTCGTCGATCAACCGCTGAAGCCCGGCCTGGCCGCCGAGCTCGGGCAGCGCGCTTACGGGTAAAGCAACGACGTAACGCGCACCCGTGATGATGGTCGTGATCACCCGGTCGCTCTGCGTGAGCGGTACGACCGCGCTGAACCTGAGACCGTCACTCGCCGCGCGATTGAGGCACTCGAGCAACTCTTCCGGAGCAGGTGCGTCGATCAAACCAACGTCCAAGTATTCGTCAAGGCTCGCCACGCCGAGCGACAACGCGGGACCGAACGACATATCCGGCTTGGGGTGAAAACCTTGACTGTACGCGGTGCGGGCGCCCGCGCGGCGAATCACGCGCGGCAGCTCGCGTATCAAATCCAAATGTCCGAGCAGCGCCGCGGGGCCCGTCTTTTCGAAACGCACGCGAAAGCGCACGGGCGGCGAACCGGGGCGCACGGGCCTGAAGAACTCCGGTGAAATCCGGGCCTTTTTCGCAGGCTTCTTGGCTTCCGGCTCCGGGGGCTCGGGGCCGACTGCGCTCGTGCCCTCGCTTGGCGGCGCAGGCGCGGCGATCGGCAGTCGAGTGCGGCCGTCGCGCGCGAGCGCGCCGAGCTCACTTAGAAATTCGACGCGCTGGGCGCGCATCTTGGTCATGTCGCACGCGATCCCGCAGTCATAGCAGACCAGACGCCGCTGGTCGGCCTGAGCCTCCGCGACGTTGGTGTGATGAATGAACATGCCGGCAACCTTGCCGCACGGAGGGCTCAAGCGACTCGCCAGTGCGCGCCGGTATTCGCGTGCCAGAAAGCCGTGCTCGAGTCCGATGTCGAAGTGGTCCCACGGCAGTCGCGCGTTGACCGGGATGGTGCCGAGGTAGCGCTCGATCTCGATACCGCAGTATTCGAGCGCCTCTTTCCAGGCTTCGAGTTTCAGCTGGTCGTCCCACGAGTCGAAGCGAGCGCCGTGCTCGAACGCACGCTCGATGACCGGGCCCAGTCGGCGATCGCCGCGCGCCAAAATGCCCTCCAGCACGCTGGCCTTGGAGTCGTGCGTGCGCAGTTTGAGAGCCTTGATGCCGCGCGCCTCGGCCTGGAGCATCTGCTGTTTGCGTATGATCTCGTCGGGCGTGTCCTGCGCGCACCATTGAAAAGGCGTGTGGGGTTTGGGCACGTGGCTCGACACGCTGACGGTGACGGTCGGCCGCTTGCCGACCCGCTTGCCGACGGCGAGCGCGTTCTTGCCGACCGCGACGATGGCGCGCACGTCGTCGTCTTCCTCTGTGGGCAGACCGATGATGAAGTAGAGCTTCATCTTGTCGAAACCGCGCGAAAAGACGCGCTCCGCGGTCTCCAGCAGTTGTTGCTCGGTGACGTTCTTGTTGATGACGTCGCGCATGCGCTGCGTACCCGCTTCCGGCGCGAACGTGAGGCCAGCTGCGCGTACCTTGCGCATGTCGTCCAGCAAATCCTCAGCGAGACCATAGGCACGTAGCGACGCCACGCTCAGACTGACGCGCTCGGGCGCGGTCTTTTCCACCAGGCGCTTGATCAACGGGGAGATGCAAGAAACATCAGCGGTCGAAAGAGCAGTGAGGCT
>DASYCR010000382.1:0-2035 GCA_036500095.1 Polyangiaceae bacterium | reverse complement strand
CGAAACAATACAGTTGCAGTGAACGTAGTTGGCACGGGCGTCATCGACTGTAGCAAAGCGACTAATGCCAGTTGCAACGGTTCTGCGTACGTCAACTACGATCTGCAACACGTCGCGTACAATGTACCGATCGACAACTATGAAGGCGGCGTGCGTTGCTTCGATTTCGGCGCCGGGACGATTCGCGGCGCCAAAGCGTTGGCCGCGGAGCGCTTCATCACGTTGCCGATGAGCTCCTCAGACCGAGACATGATCGATCAGTCGCCGTTCCTAAAACCGGAGTTCTCCGGGCGCCCGCTGAGCGGCAGCTATCGGTTGCGTATTCTCGATGAACCCCAGCTCGTCTGGGAAAACGTCAACGACGTCCAAATCGTGATGAACTACAGCTATTGGTCCAAAGTCGATCGCAGCCCCGGCAACTGAACGATCATGGCCGAGTTCATCGAACCGAGCCATTCACGCGTTCGTGCATGCGCGCGAATGGCCGGACCAACGCTCGAATCGCGGCTCGTGTTCAGCGCTGCCGCGCTGTACGCAATCCTGTGCCTCCCCGCCTGCTCCTCCTCCGACGTCCCCCCGCCCACTCCCGGCATCACGCTCTCCCAGTGCCCGGGCTTGCCCACGGGCGCGTCGATCAACGCGCTCGCTCCTTATTGGAACGGCCTCTACACCGTGTCCGTCAATGTGCCCGGCGGCGCGCCGGACAGTCTCGAGCTCGATGTGCTCGATCCCACGCAAAATGCCTGGGTTTCGGCGTTTGGGCAGACGTTTCAGACGGCGGATGGCAAGTTCGTGGTGGAGCTACAGCCGCCGGTCAGCGCGGCGAGTCAGAGCTCCACGTTTCAAGTGCGCGTGCGGGCGCGGCTCGCGGGCTGCGCGCCGACGCCTTGGGCGGACGCCGGCTCGATCGCGCCGGGTGATCCGTTGCAAGGGAGCGCGTGGGTCGGCACTTGGGATCCGGCAGAGCTCAGCGGCTCGCTGAGTGTCAATCGCGTGGATTTGACGGGAGCGACAACGCCCGCCGCGACCGCGCCGACGCTGAGCAAGGCCGTGAAGAGCACAGTCACGTTCAGCACCGACGGCACGGTCGCCGAGGCGTTCGAGCTGTCGTTCGATTCGGCGGGCGCGCAGGATCCGTTTGCGGCGTGCAAGCTCTCACTGCACTTCACGGGCACTTGGAGCTGGCAATTCACGGGCTCGGTCGCGAACGTGATCGTCTCGGAGCGCAAACCCGCCGCGGACGCCAGCGCGGGCTCGGACTGCGCGTTTCCTGCCCCCGCGGATCTCTCGTTGAGTGACGCCACGCTGAACGCGAGCATGGCTATCCCGGCGACGGTGCTCAGCCCGTATTTCGACTACAGCGGCTTGCTCGCCACGCCAGCCGAGCCCGTTACCTGGCAAAACTCGCAGCTTTCGTCGGATCTCTCCACGGTGCTCAGCTTTCTGAGTTACTCGGCAACAACCGAGTCGGGTGCGTTGATTGGCTATGTCACGCCGGTCCTGGGGCTCTACCAAAAGCAATGACCGTAGGGCGCTCGACTCATCGTGTCTCTGTAAGGCGCAGGCGCGGCGCGCGGCGGGCTTTTATTTTGTTGGGGGTGCTCTGTGCGGCGCTCGGCGTCGCGTGTTCGGGGGATCCCGGCCCGAGCGCGCGCGGCCATGTCGACACGGCGCACTCGCTCGAAGCTCTGCCGCTGCAAACCACATCGGTGATCTGCGGCGACGGCGTGCGCGATCCGCTCACGGAAGAGTGCGACGACGGGCTCGGCTCCGAGAGCGATCTGTGCAGCTCGCGCTGTCAGGTCACGGACGCGCTGGCCGCCGTGGGCGCACAGCCCGCGGTCGCGCGTAAGCTCGGCGAGGGGCGTCACCCGATCGCCGGCTCGCCGGGCGGCTTCGGCGTGGTGTTCGTCGAGCCCGATCCGCTGGAGCCGATTCCGAACGTCACTCCTCCGCTCGTCGGCCTGGCCGTGTTCGACGGCGGCGGCGATCCGCGCGCGCGCATCCCGGTGAGCGAGGGCGGCACTCCGACGCT
>DASYCR010000381.1:0-4169 GCA_036500095.1 Polyangiaceae bacterium | reverse complement strand
TTTTGTGGCGTGAGCCGTTGTGACCGATCAGCGTGTTCGCGAGCTCCAGGATCGGCGCGCGTGAGCGGTAGTTGTCCTCCAGACGCACGATGGTGGCGTCTGGCCAATCGTTCTGGAAGTTCAAGATGTGCGAGACGTCCGCGCCACGCCAGCCGTAGATCGATTGATCGTCGTCGCCCACGACACACAGATTGCGGTGCCGGTCCGCGAGCGCCTTGACGATCCGATATTGAGGACCGTTCGTGTCTTGATACTCGTCGATTAACAAGTGGTCGAAGCGCGTCGCTTCCGCGTAGCGTGCGTCCGGGTGCTCCGTGAACAGTCGCTCGGTGCACAGCAAGAGATCGTCGAAATCCATCGAGCCCGACGTGCGGATCGAGGCCTGATAGCGGGCGTAGGCGAGGGCCGCGAGCTGCTCGCGTTCGCGATCGGCCAGCGTCTCGGCTTGCTCGGGGTTGATGCCCTGGCTTTTCCAGGAGCTGATCAAATGCAAGAGGTCGCCCGGCCGCAGCTTCTCATTGCCGACACGAATGTCGCGCAGTGCGCCCCGCGCCACCGTCTCCTGGTCGCCTCGGTCGTAGATTGAAAAATCCTTCGGGTAGCCAAGCTTCTGCGCGTGTCGCCTGAGGACCCGCACGCACAGCGAATGGAAGGTGGAGATCTCGGGAGGCTTTACGTTGCGCGGGCGCTTGCCCAGGATCTTCAACGCACGCGCGCGCATTTCGCGTGCGGCCTTGTTGGTGAAGGTGACTGCCAAGATGCGATCTTGTGGGATCCCGTGCTTGATCAGCTCCGCGATGCGATACGTGATCACGCGCGTCTTGCCGGTTCCGGCGCCAGCGAGCACCAAGAGCGGCCCGCTCAACGTGCGCACGGCCTTGGCTTGCGGTGGATTCAGGTCGGGGCGACTCACGAGACCGCTCACATAGGGAGCTATCGCCTCGCGGATCAAGCTTGACGACGCTCGGATTTTGCGTTCGATGTCGGCGGTGTCGATTTACAGCGAAACCATGGGCGACGGACCGAGCCTCGTGCTCGCCCACGGCTTCGGCGGCAGCGCGCGCAACTTTCGGCCACAGGCCCGCGCCTTGGCGGCGCGCTTTCGCGTTACGCTGGTCGACTTGCCCGGCCACGCGCGGAGCTCGGCACCCGACGAACCCGCGCTCTACACGTTGCCCGCCCTGCGTCAGGCCTTCGCCGAGGTCGCGTTTCGCTTCGAGGACCCGGTCGTAGGCGGCCTCAGCTTGGGCGCGGCGGTCGCTCTCGACCTCGCGCTCGCGGAGCCAAGGCGCGTGCGCGCGCTCGTGCTCGCGTCGTATCCGAGCTCCGGCGAGGAGCCGGGCCGTCACGCCTGGGCTACCGGGTTCGCCGACGCCATCGAAGCCCATGGGCTCGACGCGGCCGGTGCAGAGTTCGCTTGGGGCACTCGCTCACGCTTCGATCCGAAGGGGGCGGAGCTGATCCGTCAGGGGTTTCTCGAACATCCGCCGCACGGGCTCGCGCATATCCTGCGCCAAACGCTGGCGGATCTGCCGTCCGTCGCGACGCTCGCGCCGCGCCTGCGTGCGCTCGACGTCCCGACGTTGGTCATCGCTGGAGAGCAAGACGGCGAATCGCTTCCGCCTTGCCGCGCGCTGGCTGAGGTATTGCGGCGCGCAGAGCTGCGCGTGATCGAACGCGCCGGTCACGTCGTGAATCTGGCCCAACCGGCCGCATTCAACGCCGCGCTCGGCGCGTTCTTGTCGCGACTCGTCTGACCGCTCAGTGCGCGTTGCCGCTCAGCATCAACGCAATCTCGGCTGCGTAGATGATGCCGAATACCACGTAGCTGATGACCGTGAGCACGAGCCCGACGATCGTCAGGATCTTCCCCCATTTCGCTTTGCCCTCAGCGTCGGCGGTATTGCCCTGATCGGCGGCCTGCATCGCCATGAACGAGAAAATCGCGCCGATGACGCCGAGACAGCAGTTGCCGCAGAAGAACGCGGACACGGCGGCGATGATGAGCCACGTGGTCGCTTGCTTCTTGACGTCTGCGTTGGGCCCCGTCGGACCGCCCATCATCGGCGGTGGCGGGCCCATGGGGCCGCCAAAACCGGGTGGACCGTAGCCGCCGGGCGGAGCACCGCCGGGCGGACCGTAACCGCCGGGTGGAGCGCCGCCGGGTGGGCCGTAGCCGCCGGGTGGAGCGCCGCCGGGCGGACCGTAGCCGCCAGGACCCGGAGGAGCGCCGCCGGGCGGACCGTAACCGCCGGGAGGAGCGCCACCAGGTGGACCGTAACCGCCGGGAGGAGCACCGCCGGGCGGACCGTAACCGCCGGGAGGAGCGCCACCAGGCGGACCGTAACCGCCGGGAGGAGCGCCCCCGGGTGGCCCATAGCCTCCGCCTTGAGCCAAGAGTCCCTCGTTCGTCCGGTTCATCAGCATGCTGCTCTGCCTCTCAGATCGCGCTCGGGTTTTCTCGCTACGAGCCGGAGCCCACAAGAGAGCACGCCAAACGTTCGAGTTGAAACCACCTGCGGAACTCGTACGGTAGACCACAAACCAGGTGCGTTGCCACCGTCCTTTCTCCTTCTTGCCGGCAAATAGCCGGCCGTGCGCCCGACGACAGCGCGTACACATTCTCTGGCTTTTGCCGTTGTTGCTGGGCGTGGAGAGCTGTCGCCGCGCCGCCGCGGTAAAAGTCACTGAGGATCGCACGCTGCCAGAGCGCGGCGCGCTCGTCGTGGTCGAGGCGAGCGCGGGCGAGTTCTTCGAAGCGCGCGTGCTGGCCCTGGAACCCGGGCGTTTGCGCGTACAACGCTCGGACGCCGAGAGCGCGCAGAGCGTACCGGTCGCCGACGCTTATGCGTTGCCGGCGCACGCGCTGCCGAGCGCAAAGTCGCTCGCCATTTGCGAACACGCGGCGAGTCACTGGGTCGGCTGCCGGATCGAGAGCGTGCTCGGCGCGTCAATTCACGCGACCACCGCCGACGGTGACGCGCTCGAGTTGCTCGCGGGTCAGGTGCTCACGCCGTCGGGGTTCACCGCGTCCAACATCGCGCATCGCTTCGAGCGTGAGGCTCAGGAGCTCGATTTCGAACGACAAGCCGCGTTGGCTGGCGACCCGCCACACGACGCGAGCTTCCGGCCACTGCCGCACATGCGGTTGGTCGCCAAGATCGGCGAGGACTGGTTCACGGCCTACGTCAGCGAGGTCGACGACGACGCGCTCGTCGTCAGCTTGAGCGAGCGCTCGCGCCGCGAAAAAATCGCGCCGAGCGCAGTCGTCGCCGAGCCGCCGTACACGCTGGAGTTGCATCGCGGGCAGTTCGTCTTGGTGCGACCGAACACCCAATCGGAGCCGTGGCAACGACGCATGGTGCGCTCCTACGGCGACGGCGAACTCCGGCTGAGTGACAAAAATGGGTCGATCACGATCGGTTCGGCGCGCGAAGTCATTCCGCTCGCGCCGCGCTGAGCTCTGGCTTGGCTTTGGTCAGAGCCGCGTAAACGGCGCCTCGACGAACGCGCGGGAGCGTTCGTCCCAGACGAACAAGCGGTGCGCGCTGACCTTTCCGAGATCCACGGCCGTCACCAGGTACGCGAGCGCGTAGCTCGGGCCTGCCGTGTTGCCCAAGGTCATGCTGGCCGCGTCCTCGGCGCTGAAGTAAGCGCCGCAATCGAGGTGCGAGTGAAAAAACACTTTCACCGGGCGTGCGGCGCGGTCGCCTTCCGCGATCGCGCGTTCGAATTTCAAAGCGTTGATCTTGAAGTACTCGCGGCCGGTCCGTGGATGACCCTCGGGATCGACCTGATGGTACTTGTTGGCCAGGTTTTCGAGCTCCACGGCACGATCAACGAGCAGCGCGTCGCCCAGCGGACCTTCCAGGTAGCCGCACGCTTCCTCGTCGCGCCCGTATGCTTCGCGGGCGGCGCGCTCCACCTCGGCGAGCACGGCGGAGGCAATCTGCAGATTGCCGCGGACCCAGAGTTTCTGTTCGGCGAGTTCACCAGACATAACGCTTCTCCCACTTGATTGGCGCAAAGTAGCGGTCACCGCGATCGCAGGCGATCGTGACGACGCAGCCGCCGCCTTGCTCGCGATGCAGCCGCTCGGCGATCGCATCACGCACTTCGTCACGGGCCTCGGCACGAGCGGGACGATGATGGGCACTACGCGGCGCTTG
>DASYCR010000380.1:0-7090 GCA_036500095.1 Polyangiaceae bacterium | reverse complement strand
ACGCTCGTCCAGGCGCGTCCCTGGATCTCACTCAGCGCCACGAATCGGATGTAGCGCCCGGTTTTGGCCGGGAACATCACGCGCGTTTCGTTGCGCGTGTTGGCGAACGTGCCGGTCGCAACGGCCGTGCCCCAGGCGGAGACCGAGTCGCTCACGTAAAATTCGTAGTCGGCGACCATGCCGTGATCGTCGGTGTCTTGGCGGGGCAAGTAGCGAAAGCCGGACAGGGATTGAGAGACGCCCATGTCGATCTGCACTTCATGCGGCGGCATCGGCGCGGTCGGCGTGTATTGCGTGTGCCACAGGGTCGACGGAGTGTCGTCGAACACGTGCACGGCTTGACCCGGCTCGCCCTGGGTCTCCTCGCTGTCCACGTACACGATCGACCAATCTTTTTGCGGCACGAAGCCGTCGTCGGCCCACCACTGCCCGCTCGTCAGATCGAGATTCCACGTCGCGTGGTAGTCCATCGCCAGCGAGCTGCCGGTGCTGACGAGCGGCAGCCAGATGTACTTGGAGCTCACCAAATCCGGATCTTGCCAGCGATCGCTCACGTAAATGTAAGTCGTCTTTTGCGAGCCCACGACCGGCAATATGTAAGCGGCCTGCGAATCGAAGGCCGTGCCGTCGCCGAGATTCTCGAGCGCGCTCCAAGGGCCTTTCATGCTCGTGGCCGTCGCGTATTGGGCTTGATTGGGATCCCAGCCGGTCGCGGCCGACGTGATCAAGAAATACGTGCCGTTTTTCTTGAACAGCGCGGGCGCCTCGCGGTAGCCACCGACGAACAGCGTGGTGAGCTGGCTCTGAATGTTCAGATAGTCGCTCGTGAGCTGGTACATGCCCATGTCCGCGTTGTTGTTTGCGGCCGACAAGAAATACGCCGTGCCGTCGTCGTCCTTGAACAGCGTGTCGTCGCGCGACATGTTGTTGTTCGGCTGAAAGGCGCTCTGATACGTGTACGCGCCGTCGACGGTCTTGCTCGTGAATACGCCGGCCTCGGCGGCCGCGTAGTTTTGTCCGTCCCAGTGCAGCCACATCACGTACGTTTGCGTCTGGTCGTTGTAGATGACCTTGGGCCGCTCGATGATGCGGTCCGCCGTGTTCAACGTGGGCGTGGAGGCTTTGGTGAGCACGGCGCCGCGCGCCTCCCAATCGGCCAGGTTCTTCGAGGCGTAGCAATTGACGGCCTTGAAAAGGCCGGAATTTTGCGATTTGTCCTCACCGAACCAATACCAGCTGTCGCCTACTTTGAGCAGGCCGGCGCCGTGCGCCTCGATGCGCGCGCCCGCCGTGTCGTTCCAGAACACGCCGTTGTGAAACTGCGTGACGACGTCCGCGCCGCCGCCCGTGCCAGAGCCGCTCGCGCCGGAAGTACCCCCGGCACCGCTCCCGCTCGTACCCGACGCGCCTGCTTGACCCACCGCGCCGGAGGCACCGCTCGCACCGCCTGCGGCCGTGCCCGCCGCGGCCGTGCCCGCGCTGCTCGTGCCCGCACTGCTCGTACCGCCGGCATTGGCTCCCGCGCCGCCGGTGCTTTGCGCGCCACTGCCGGCGTTGGCGCCGCTCGCGTTGGCGCTGCCGCCCGCGCCGCCCGCGGTTGCGCTGCCCGCGTTGCCGCCGCTCGAGCTGAGCCCGCTGCCCGCGCTCCCCGCGTCGTTCGCTGGCGCGCCGCTTTGCGAGCCTGCCGAGTGCGAGCACGCAGCGACCCAGCCCAAACTCAAACCGGCGATGACCAGCAAGCGCGGCGCGTACATCCATGCTCCGTTCAGGGCATCTTCGCGGGCGGCGGGAGCTTGGCTCCGCCGCGCACGTAGCGCACGATTTCGTCCATGAATCGGTTGTCGTCGGCTTCGCACGTATCCGACACGATGCCGATGCTCTGACCCTTGCAAGCCTTGCGGCGTTCTTCCTGCGCCTCGGCGATATCGGGCTCTGCCTCGAGCGCGGAGCGCACCGGCAAGCCGAGCTTGCGCCATTCGATCTTCGAGTGGCGGACGGTGTTCGGCTCTTGCTCGGCGAAGTCGCCGTCGTGGATCGTGGCGCAGGCGCCGTTCCAACGTAGGACGTCGTAACCGGAGGTGTCGCCGACCTGCACGCCTTCACCCTCGCCGCGGCGCTTGAGCGCGATCACTTCTTCACCGCGCTCGAGCTTGTCACCGAGCAGCGACGCGCCGCCCGAGGCGTTGAACGGCTCGGCGCGCGCGAGCATGTACAGCCGCTTCCAGGGCGTGCCCGGTCGGAACATGTGCAGCGCGACGTCGGGGTACACGTCGTCGCACAGGCGCTTGACCCAACCCGGCGGCGGCACGCAGTCGGTGTGCCGGCCCCGGGCGCAGCGGCGCGGCAGCGAGCCGTGCGCGGCGGGCGGTTCGGTATTTTCTTCCTTGGCGACCTTGTGAGCGTGCTTCGGATGCGCGGCCACCGGCGGCGGAGACGAGCCGCAAGCAACCCCCAAGAGTGCACAGACCCAAATCAGTTGGCGAAAAAACACGACGCGCGCAGCTTAGTCGAAACGCGGCGCTGCAAGCTGCGCAAAGCGGCATAGTAACCGGATTTTCGATGCGCTTTCGCGGGCTCACTGCGAAGTTTCAGTGTGCATGCTCGAACGAGTCTGATCTGACACCTCAGCTCGAGATGCGGCGCACGCCGCCGTGGCCGTCCTTGGCGAAGCGAGCGAGCACCTCCAAGTCCTTGGCGTAGAGCTCGGAGTAGCTGCAGCGGGCGCAGATGCGCACCTCGACGCGCACCACGGAGCGCGCTTGCTTGGGTAAGCCGAGAAAGCTGGTCTCGGCCGTGTCTCCGTAGTGCGCGGTGAGCGTGAACGGTTCGACCGAGTTCGAGAACTCGTAGTTCGGGACCATCGCTTCGTCGATCGCGAAGAGCTCACGACTCGAGCACTTCGGGCATACACCGTTCTTCATGCCCGGAGTGTGCGCGCGCGGCCTAGCGCGCGGCTAGCGATTTCGCTCCAAGAGCCAGGCGAGCCAGGCTATGCCGAGGAGCTGCCCCAAGCTGGGCCGCTCGATCAGCGGCGCGTGGCGGAGCTTGACGGTCGGGTAGAGGCCGAACACGTTGCGCAGCTGCTGCTGGGCGCCTTCGTCGAGCTCGCCGCTAAAAGAGAGCCGCGCGCTTCCTTCGTGCTTGTGGGCGCGAATCGTCGCGCGCCGAACCTTGGACAGCAAGGCCCGCATATCGTTCAGCATTCCCTGCGGGATGCGACCGCGCACCACGAGCACCTTGCCGTCGCGCACGGACAGATGAAAGAGCTCCGCTTGACGGCTCAGCCACCAGATCGCCACGAGCAATGCCGGCACCAGAACGACGAGCATGGATCGCGGGCGAGACTAGCATCGGTCCGCGCGCGTTGCTTCTACGGCCGACAATGCGATATTGCCGGGGCGTGTCGACGGCTGCGCGCAGGATCGTCATCAAGGGCGGAAGTGGCTCGGGCAAATCCACACTCGCGGTGGAGCTCGCTCGCCGGCTGAATTTGCCGCATGTCGAGCTCGACGCGCTGCACTGGGACGCGAACTGGCGCCCAGTGTCAGGGACTGAGTTCGAGGCGCGAGTCGCAGCCGCTCTCGACGACACGCGCGGATGGGTCGTCGACGGGAACTACGACAGCCAACTCGGGGGCCTCGTGCTCGAGCGCGCGCAGTTGATTGTCTGGCTCGATCTGCCGCTCGGGGCCAAGCTTTGGCGTCTGGTCGGTCGCACGAGCCGACGGATCCTGCAAAAGGAAGAGTTGTGGAACGGCAATCGCGAGAGCCTCCAGGGCGCCCTGTGGGGTCGAGAGTCGCTGTTCTGGTGGACGGTGACCTCGCACTTCCGTCATGGGCGCGAATGGCCGATGCGCTTCGCTCGCACGCCATTCGTGCGACTGCGAACGCCCGAAGAAGTGCGCGCTTGGCTGGCAACGGTGACGGGCTAGCGGTCCCCGCGAGAGCCGGTTTATGGGCTCGTGTAAACGAGGGGGCTTATTGCGACGAAAGAAAGGCATAGAAATGATTTTCGCGCGCAAAGAAGGGCGATACCAGGG
The DNA here is from genome assembly GCA_036500095.1 of Polyangiaceae bacterium. Classification (GTDB taxonomy): domain Bacteria; phylum Myxococcota_A; class Polyangia; order Polyangiales; family Polyangiaceae; genus PMG-095. The sequence continues at coordinate 3,051 of DASYCR010000380.1, read as the reverse complement.
GGTGCCTTCCAGCGTACAAATGCGTGTAAGCCGTGATGGACGAAACACAACTGGTCGCGTTTCTCGAGGCCGTCTACGCGTTCGAAGCCAGCGACGAAGAATGGCTGAGCCGAGTGCTCGTCACCGCCGGCGCGGTTTGTGGAGACAAACACCACTACCTCGGCTTCTTCTACGACGCCTCGAACGTGGACGACTTCAAGCTCTGGAATATCTGCGTGCACAACATGCCGCTCGAGGCCATGCAGAGCTTCGAAAAATTCCGCACCATCACGGGGCCGGATTTCGTGCGCGCCACGTTTCGCAGCCTGCACGTGGGCAGCGCGCGGCGAACGGCCTACGCCCACATGGAACCGGTGCTGAGCGAGCGCGCGCAGGCGGGTTGGGGCGACATCTTCAACATCAACGGGCTGGATCCGTCCGGCCTGGGTTGCCTGCTTACGCTCGGCTGCCGAGAGCCGGAGTTTTCCCCGAGCCCGAAGGAAGCGACGGTCTACCGCCGGATGGCCAACCACCTGGGCGCCGCGTTTCGCTGCCGGCGCAGGCTGGCGGCCAGCGAGTCGACCGAAAGCGCGGCTCGCCTGACGCGTGACGCGGAAGCGATCATCGACGACGGTGGTCAGGTCGTGCACGCGCACGGGCCGGCAGAGGGCAAGACCGCGCGAGAGCGCATTCGCAGCTCGGTGGCCCAGATCGAGGCGGCGCGCACGCACGCGCGACGCACGCGGGGTCGCGACGCACTCGACGTCTGGCATCCGCTGACGAGCGCGCGCTGGACGTTGATCGACAGCTTCGAAGAAAACGGGAGGCGCTACGTGGTTGCTCGCGAAAATCAAGCGGATACTCAAGGTTTTGCCACGCTCACCGATCGCGAACGCCAGGTCGTGGTGCACGCGGCGCTTGGACTGTCGAACAAGCAGATTGCCTACGCGCTCGGTATTTCCGATGCGACGGTGCGCGTACTGATGGCGCGCGCCGCGGGCCGCCTGGGTGTGCGGACGCGCAAAGAGCTGCTAGTGCACCCGGCGCTCAGCGCCTTGCAAACCGCGAGCGTGCCGAGCGCCTGATCCCAATGATCCGCTCATTGCGAATGAGCGCATGATTTGTGTTGTTTGGACCTGGCCTCGCGCACAAGTTTGCTCATCCCCCTCGGGTACCACACCCCTTCGGGTGCTTCGAAGCGTCGCGCAGCGCGGCCGCCCGCGTGCTTTGAACTCGTGGGTGCCTCTCGCCGGTCGAAGCTGTTTCAACGCTCATTTATTGTGGGTCTGCGGGGCTCCGAGCCCCGCAGACGGCGAGTTGCTGGATTTCTGCCGAAAAATGAGGGGATACCTCAGCCATGGAACCCAAATATTCGAGCGCACAGCGCGCACTGGCCGAAGCGCTCCGCACCGTAAAAGAGGTGCTCGACATCGAAGACGTGTCGAGTGACGGCGCCCAGGCCACCTTCGAGGGGCCGGTGCCGTGGCGCGCCGTACTCCAGATCATGGCCGACGTTGGCGTCGATGATCCGCAAGAGCCGCCGGGCAGCGAGGCCGAGTTGTGGGCCGTGACGTTCCCGAACGTTCCGAGTCAGGGTTTCGTCAACGTCACGCTAGCGTTTGGCGCGGACGGCCAGCTGTGCGCAGCGGGCATGCAGGCGGACTGAGCGCGCCTACTTGAGGCCGAGGTTCGCGCAACCGCACATGATGCCGTCCTGGCGCAGGATATCGGCTGACGTGGCCGTGCACACCGTGCCCGACGAGTCGCAGGTGGTGCCTGGCGGCAGATAAGCCGTGATGAAGAACGGGTCCGCTGACGGAAAAACGCTCGAGCACGCGGCAGTTGCGGCATCTACCCCGGGCGGCGGCGTCGGGACGCAGGAGCATTGGACGTGAGCCGTGCCGTCCCACGTGGTTTGAACGATGCTTGGAACCATGCCTTGCATGCACAGCAAGCTCTCGTTCGCCTGGCAGTCGCTCGCGGATGTGGGCCGCTTGGGGTCGCAGACGCAACCTGCGGGTAGCATCGCGGGATCTGCATAAATATTGCACCAGCTCGGCACGTTCGAGCTCGACGCGCTCGAACAGTCCCATTGAGCAGATGGGCAAGGCAGCGAAACGGTGTCGATGCCAGCCGTTCCACCGGAACCCGCCGTGATGGCGCTGTCGCCCGAGCTGCCGCCACGGCCACCCATCCCACTGACGAGCACCGGATTTGTGCCCGCGCCGTTGTCCGCGCTGACGCTTCCGCCGCAGCTGAGCGCGAGCCCGCCGCCCATCAAGACCAGCGCGCGAAACAGGGGGTGATCCGAGAGCGGTTCGAGCTTTTCAGTCATGGTTAGGCGGCCCTCGCGAGACCCAAGTGTTGCAATCCTGGCAAGATCACTGACTCGACCGCTTCATCGTGCGCGGCGCGCAGCAGGCGGAGTGAGAAGTAACCGAAGGGCACGAGCTCCTCGCGCTCTGCTCGCTCGAGGGCCGAGCCGTCACACCAGCCCTTTTTGACGAGGCCGAGCAGCGTGGGCACCCAGGCGCGCAGCGTGTCGCGCTGGGTCGCGCTCAGCGTCGCGAGATATGCCCAGCCTACGCGGCTGTGCTGCAGCTCGTCCGCCATGTGTAGGCGATTCAAGTCGCGCAGCTCGGGGTCCGTCAACACGGGGCGCACGTGACGGAGGACGACGCAGCCGATCGTTTCATTGAAACAACAGAGCGTGATGCGCAGTAAGCGATTTTGCTCGTCGGTCGCTCCGCGAAACGCGATCGGTCGCGTGCCGCGCGGCTCGATCTCCCCGCCGGCGTGGCCGAAACGAACGGCCCAGTCGCGGCAAAAGAGCGCGTGCTTGTGCTCGTCCGCCACCGCGCGCTCGGCGAGCGCGATCACGGCTGCCGGCGCGTGCTCGCTGCGCAAATCGGCGAGCACGTGTTGAAACCCGACCCACGACGTCATTTCGCCCTGCGCCCTTTGCCACCAATAGGCCGCCACCTGCGTGCGCTGCTCGGTATCGAGCCCGTCCATCGCTTCAATCGTGGAAGCGTTCCGCCACGATGACAAGGAGATTTAAGCTATTGGCTC
>DASYCR010000379.1:0-8655 GCA_036500095.1 Polyangiaceae bacterium | reverse complement strand
AGGGCCCTCGAAAGCGCGAATCGATCGATTTCCGAGGATTGGGGATCGACAGGATCGTGCTGACGTGATCTACGTTCGTCGGTGGACGCGGAGCAGCTGATTCGTCAAAAGTGGCGCCTGTTGAAGGCGACGCTGGACGAGCGCGCCCGCCGACTTTGGGCTGGGGCCGAGGCCGATGCGATGGGCCATGGCGGAGTGGCTGCAGCCGCTCGTGCGACGGGGCTGGCGATCAGCACGGTGCGAAAGGGCCGGGATGAAGCCCGCGCCGGCGCGCGGCGCGAAGACGTAGTCAATGTGAGGCGGAGCGCTGGAAAGCGGCCGTACGAGGTCGAGCATCCCGAGGTGTGGCCCGCGCTCGAGAAGCTGGTCGATCCGGTGACGCGCGGTGATCCAGAGTCGCCGCTGCGCTGGACGTGCAAGAGCACGGTCGTGTTGTCGACTGAGCTGTTCACGCGGCACGGCATTCGAATCAGCGACAAGACCGTTGCCAAGCTGCTTCGCGAGCATGGCTACAGCCTCCAAGCACCTAACAAGTCGGTTGAGGGCACGCAGCACCCGGATCGCGACGCGCAGTTCGAGTACATCAACGCCAAGGCCCAAGACCGCGTTGACCGCAATATCCCGGTGATTTCTGTCGATACCAAGAAGAAGGAGCTGGTCGGCAACTTCAAAAACGGTGGACGCGAATGGCAACCCAAAGATGAGCCGGAGCTCGTCGACGTGCACGACTTCCCCGGTGATGCGGTCGGCAAGGCGATCCCTTACGGCGTCTACGACCTCGCTTCCAACGACGGATTCGTCAGCGTCGGCGTCGATCACGACACACCGGTCTTCGCGGTCACGTCAATCGAAGCATGGTGGAAGCAAGTCGGCGAGCAGCGCTACCCCAAAGCACGCGAGCTGTTCATCACCGCCGACGCAGGCGGCAGCAACAGCTACCGGTCGCATGTCTGGAAGCAGCAGCTTCAACGCATTGCCGACAAACTTCGTCTGGTCATCCACGTCAGCCATTTCCCCCCAGGCACGAGCAAATGGAACAAGGTCGAACACCGCCTTTTCTCGTTCATTTCGATCAACTGGCGCGGCAGGCCGCTGCGCTCGTACGAGACCGTCATCAACCTGATCAGCAACACGACCAACCGCGGCGGCCTGGTGGTCCGCGCTCGCCTCGACCGTCGCCGGTATCCGATCGGCAAGAAGGTCTCCGCCGCAGAGCTCAAGGGCTTGAACATCGAGCCCGACGACTTCCACGGCGATTGGAACTACGTCATCAGGCCACGCCCGAAGCTACGGTGATCGCTCGACTTGTTCTTTCGAGGGCCCTAAGCGGCGCCTTCCGGCTCGGCTTGCTCGGCGTCTTCGAGTTTCTTTTCGACTTCTTTCACGTGCTCGGGGTCGAGCCCCGCGCGCATTTCACCGAGCGCGCGGCGCGCCTCGCGCGGCTTGAGCGCCCCGCGCTCGAAATCAATGCAGATCAGGCACATGCTTTGACGAGTCTAGCATGTCAGAACGTGGTGAGCGTTGTACGATGTCGGCGTGCGCTACGCAGTCTACGATCCAAAGGATCCGCGCAAGGGTAGCGTCCTCCGGGATCCGAGCTTGGGACAGATCGTGCTCGGCGAGGGGGACACGATCACTCAGGCGCTCGCGGCAGCCTCGCCGCCCTCGGGTTCCGTCGTCTGGGACCGACGCGAAAGGCGTATTGCGTACACGGTGCCGGACAAAGCGCGAGTCTGACGTCGCGGTCGACTTGGTCGTTACGGCTCAGCCGCGTGCTCGCTGTCGTGGTGCTTGCGCTTGCGCGGCCTGGCATCAGGCGCCGGGTAGTCGTAGCTCGTAGGCGTTTTCGATTGGGTGACGCCATCCGGTTTCCAGCGAAATGCGCCGGGCAACATCGGACGACCAAGCGCGAACAGCACGCTCGTCTCGTAGCTCGCGACCGGAGGCAGCTCGCTGCCTGCGCGGTGAGTGAACGCGGGGTGGTGCGAGCCGCGATCCAGCTCGACGACGCGACTGCATCCGATCTTGATCAGGGCGGCCGCGATACCGTCGCTCGCGTCGTGCGTTCCCTGCGCCACGATCACTCGATTGGTGGGCGTGACGCAAAGCGCGGCGCGCCGGCGCATCTCCCCGCGTTCGCGCGCGCGCGGCTCGAGCTTGCCGTCTTCGACCAGGAGCGGAAGCTGGACGGCCTCTTGGTCGTCCGTGAGCGTCGGAACCTCGCCGGGTGGCGTGATGCGCGGAGCGTTCGCGTTGTCGAGCACCAGCGTCGCGTATCCGCGACGCAAGGGCAGGCCGTTCACCGAGCCGAATTGGAAGCCGTAGCGCGTGGAGTCGGTCGTGTGCCCGAGTCCGATCGCGGCGATCACGCGGTGGGCTTCCGCGTCCTCCAGCGTGGTCTTGACGCCCGGCACATTGGTAGACGCGGGCTCGCGCGTTCCAGCGCGAAACTGGAACGCGACGTGCCCCTGCTCGAAGCTCAAGAGGTCCACCGTGAGACTGCCGAGCGTGAGCTTGCCGCTGTAGACACCGGGCATCCAGGCCGGCGGCGGCTGCGTACCGCCGTCTGCGGACCATTCGACGCCGGACGCGTCGTGCGGTGTGGTGTCGCGCAACATCACGTAGAAGAAATCTTTGGCCGACCAACGCACGAACTTGTCCGGCGGAATCGTCATGCGATCGTCGGCCAGCTTCAAATGCGAGTCGCCTTTCTTGGGGCTGACGATGTCCGTGAACACGAAGCCGCTGTGAGCAGGGTTCATGTCGAGGTGCATGCCGTACGAGCAGCCCGCTTGGCGGAGCGCCTTGCCGAGCGTGGGGCCGTCGATCTCTTCACCCCATGCGTAGTAGAGGTGACCGGCGGCCGTGACGCACAGCGCGGTGCGCTGCGTGAGCACACTGGTGCCTTCGATCTGCCAGCCCCAGAGTTGGCGATTGGTTGGGTTGGCCACGCCGTCTTCCACCAAGGGATCCAAATTTTGACGAAACGACGTGATATCCGCCGGAATTTCGTCGCGCGGCGGCCAGCTGCCGAGCCCCACGTCATGCGCGTCGTTGACGATCACGGTCGCGCCGCCCTTCACCGGCGGTAAGAGCACGCGACGGTTGACCATCATGCCGTACGCGCCGTGTTGGGTCTTGAACGCGCCGTTGAAGGTTCCGACCACGCGCCCGTACACCTCCGGATCCGCGGGCAAATGCCCCTCGCCCGGTGAGCCGGTCGTCGGCTTTGGATCCTCGTAGCCCGCCTGCATGCCGAGCTCGAGTTGTCGCATGTCCATCGCTACGAGCACGAGCTCCGAGTACGGTCGGTCCGCGTCGGGTCGGATTACCGTGCGATAAAAGTAGGCGGGCGGGCTGGCGTCAGGCGTGGAGCCGCGCAGCTTCTTCAGGAACGGCAGCACGACGGGCTGCCATTCTCCCTCGCCCGGCTTCGGATCCTTCCAGATCGACGGAATCGTGGGCGGTGGCCAGGAATCCGCCGCGTGTTCGAAGTCGCTGGCGTCCAGCACCTTCGCCACGACCTGCTCCGCCGGTTGTGCGGCCAGCGCCGAGTCCTGCTTTTTCGCGAACAGCGAGTAGCTCGTGCGCTTGAGCAGATCTTTCGCGCCAAATACCTCGTTTTCGAGCCAGGCGATCGGCTCCGGGCCGACCTCCGCGCGCACGGTGTCGACGAGCCACAGCACGAACGGCTTGTGCACGTGAATCTCCGGCACGACGCGCGCCGCGTACGGTTGACCGCCGTCTTTGCCGCGCAGAGAGCGCTCGTCGGTTCGATAGCGCAGGTCGCGCGCCGGGTCGTCGAAATCCACGTCGAGCACGTCGCTCCCCAAGTTGAGCTTGGCCGCTTGTGCCGGAACGTCGAGCACGACGTTCGTGCGGCCGAGTCCAGCGAAGCTGCCCGTCTCTTGGTACGCGGTGATCGCCATCAGCACGCGGTCGAGGAGCGAGCTAGGGCGATCACTCGCGCGAACGCCGTCGAGCTCGAGCACGCTGACTCCCTGGATGCGACCGAACGCGAGCGTCGCGAACGAAGCGCGCTCACCCCGTGCTTCGAGCGCAACGTCGTCGCCTACCGGAGTGTCGGTCAAGTTGCGGAGCTCGTGCACTCCGAGCGGCTCGCCGTCGGAGCTCAGCCGGACTCGCGCGCGATACAGGTCGCGCAGCCCACCCTTGGCGCGCCCTAGAAACAAGATGCGGCGTCCCCAAAATGTTTCCTCGAGCAAACCTCTGCTCGACTCCCAGATCACTTCGTCCGGTTTGACGTCACCGCTGATCGCCGTTCCGAGCAAGCCAGCGAGGCCTTCGACCGTGCGCTCCGGCGGACGCGCCGCGCGGCCGTGAACGCAGAGTGCGCTCAAGGCGACGAGGGCGATCACGAGGCGGCGTCGCCGGAAAAAGGCGTTCAGGGACCTCATTCTACGAGCGCACGCGGGTGTACCGGCTGCTCCGAGGCGGCGCAAGTCAGCCGCTTTTCCCCGGGGCGTGAGCGCCTCGGGCTTGTGAGCAAGCGGTACGGCTGATAACGCATGGGCGCCTTGAGCAACCTGCGCATCCGCCTGCTTACCGCCGCCGTGGTGGTGCCGCCGTTGCTTTTCTTGCTGTTCAAAGGTCCAGCCTGGGGCTTCTTCCTGCTCGTGCTGGTCGCCTGTGTACTCGCGGCCGATGAGCTGTTTCGGATGACGCACCCGGACGACTCCGTCGCGCGCGGCATCGGCGTGGTGACTACGCTGGGCGTGTCGCTCGTACTCTACGAGTGGGGGAGCGATCCGCGAGCGCTCTTGAGCTTGTTCTTCGTCGTACCGACGCTCGGCCTGATGCTCCCGCTCTGGCGTCTCGGTGACTTTTCGAGCGTGGCGCTGCGCACGTTCGCTGGCGTCACGGGCCCGCTCTACATCGGCGGGTTACTCACGGCGCTCGCTCTGCTGCGTCGCGACGCGCAAAGCGACGGCCCAGCCTACGTCTTGATGTCGCTCACGTTCGCGTGGCTCGCGGACACCGGCGGTTACTTTTTCGGTCGCTTCCTGGGCACGACCAAATTGTACGAAGCCGTGAGCCCCAAGAAGACGCGGGCGGGCTTCGTGGGTGCTCTGGTCGGCGCAGAGGTGGGCGCCCTGGTCGCGCACTTCTGGTACTTGCCGAGCATTCCGCTCGCCCACGCGATCCCGCTCGGCCTGCTGGCTGGCGTGCTCGGTCAGCTCGGGGATTTGGTGGAATCGCTCCTCAAGCGTTCCACTGGCATCAAAGACTCGGGCGCGATCGTGCCTGGGCACGGTGGCATGCTCGATCGAATTGACGCCCTAATCGTGGTGTCGCCCGTGGTCTACCTGTACGTGCTCTGGTTCGTGAAGGTGTAGTTTTGCCGATCGCGGCCGTTCCTGGGAGAATGGACGGCATGCAGTCGGCTCCTCCAAGCTCACAGCTCGCTCGCGACAACTCCAAAAACCCACCCGGCCCCCGTTACGAATTCTTCAAGGTCATCCAGGGCTATCTGGACGACGCGGCCAAGCTCACGGCCATGCCGGAATTCGTACGGAACATCCTCGCCCAGCCCAAGAACGAAATCATCTGCCACTTCCCGGTGCTGATGGATAACGGCGAATACCGGCTGTTCAAGGGCTACCGCATTCAGCACTCCAACATCATCGGTCCGTACAAGGGCGGCATGCGCTACCACGAAGCCGCCTCGCTCGACGACTTCAAGGCGCTCGCGGCGATGATGACGTGGAAGTGCTCGCTGATGAACCTACCCTTCGGCGGCGCCAAGGGCGGCATCAAGTTCAACCCGCACGCGGTGTCGCGCGCAGAGCTCGGCCGCATCACGCGTCGCTTCTTCCATTCGCTCGGCTCCAACATCGGGCCGGACTACGACATCCCCGCGCCCGACGTGGGCACCAACGCGCAGACCATGGCCTGGGCGCTCGACACGTACATGAACACCGTGGGCGTCGTCAGCAAGCAGAGCGTGATGGGCGTGGTCACGGGCAAGCCCGTCAGCAGTGGCGGCACGTACGGTCGCGAAAAAGCGACCGGGCAGGGCCTGGTTCATTGCGTGCTGGAGTGGGCCGAGCGCGCGCGCTTCGACATCAAAGGCAAAAAACTGATGGTGCAGGGCTTCGGTAACGTAGGCTCCAACACGGCCGTGCTCTTGAGCCATCTCGGCGTATCGCTCGTCGCCGTCGGGGATCACACAGGGTACCTGTACAACCCGGAGGGCTTCAACGCGCACCGCCTGCAACAATACGTCGCCCAGCACGGCTCGATCGCCGGTTACGCCAACGGCACCGAGATCACACGTGAACAGTTCTTCGGCGTGCAAGCGGACATCTTCGTACCGGCCGCGCTCGAGAACCAAGTCGGCGCGGCCGAAGCGGAGGCGCTGCAAGTCTCGTTGGTCGCCGAGGGCGCGAACGGCCCGTGCTCGCCCGAAGGTGAGGAAGTGCTCAAGCGCCGCGGCATCGAGATCCTGCCCGACGTACTCGCCAACGCCGGCGGCGTCACCGTCAGCTATTACGAATGGGTGCAGAATCGCCGCAGCGAACAATGGACAATCGCGGAAGTCGACGGCCGGCTCGAAGTCGCCATGCGCGACGCCTACGATCGCATGGCAGAATTCGCCAAGCTGCACAAATGTGACTATCGCCGTGCCTGTTACGGCGTGGCGCTACAGCGGCTCGCGCAGGTCTACAAAGAGCGCGAGATTTTCCCATAGCGCCGACGACTTGCGCGCCCTCGGCACAGCCGCGCTAACGCGTTTTCAGCGCCCGTTAGGGTTTCGCAGCAGGGCGCGCAATCGCCTGCATCGCCTTCTGAGTTTGCCGTGCAGCCTCGCCGTACTCGCGCGCCGTTGCTTTGAGTGGCGCGGGCAGCGTCCGTTCTGCGCGTGCGAAGCGGGCCACCAGGTCGTTCCCAAATGCGCGGTCGTTTGCTGCGGTTGGAGAGGTGGCGTTCGAGCGTGCCGGCAATGTGAGCAGAAAAGCCGCGTCGAACGCGGCGAGTCCGGTGAGGGGCCCGCGGCGCGCCGCGATTCGATCGAGATCGGCAATTTGGATTTGTCGTTCTTCGAGGAGCTTCCCACTCAAAATCTCGGTTGGGTCGCTGTAGCCGAGCTCGAGCGCGTGACCGAGCGCGCCGTACAGCGAGAGTGCGTCGGTCGGGCGCCCTGCCTGCGCGGCGACGGCTCTTGCGTCGCGAAAGTCGGCCGCGCGGAAATATCGTTGTCCGCGCTCGACGAGAGCCCGCGCGTAAAGTTCGTAGCCGACGTCACCGAGCTTGCTCGTCTTGAGCCGCTGCTCGATTCGGCTGGGCAACCCCTGTTCGAGAAAGGCGCGCAAGATAGGCTCGTCGAGCGCGACTTCGCCGAGCAAGCGATTCGCGTAGAAGGTGGGCAGCAGCGCGGCCAGTCGCTGCTCCGTGGTGGGTTGTGGGAGCGCGGCGAGCTCTGGCAGGAGCAGCGGATCGAGGGCATTGATACGGCGCCCGGAGAAGAGCTGCGAGAGCAGCGCGCGAGCCTCGTCGACGCGCGCGTCGTGGGTGATGCCGAGCTCCGCGAGCTCGCGCAGTCCGACCAGCGCCGCGTCCCGGCCGCGGGTCTTGCGCGGCTCGAGTGCCTCGTCGAGCGCGATGTAGTAGGCGTCGCGCACCTCTGCGTCGCTCTTCATCTCCTCCGGCAGCGGCACGTCGCGCACGACGGAGACGAAGCGCATGTCAGCGAGGCCGGACTCGACGGCCACGACGCCCTTGGCATAGGGCGACAGTCGCGGGCCCGGCACGGCGAGCGCCTGAATGGCGCTGGCCTGCGCGACGACCCACGGCTGAAGCGTGCTCGTGAAGAACGCCATGAACTGCGCTTTGTCGAAGGGCGGGGGCAGCACCGGAGCCTGCCGCACCAGTCGCGTGAGACGCCCTGCGATGCTGAGCGCGATCAGCGCATCGGCCAGCGGGCGCTCGAGCTTCTCCAAGTTGGCCTCGACGAACGGCAGGGCCACGACATCGGCGCACTCTCGCCGCGCCAGCTCAGCCCGAAGCGCGCGGACCAACCCTGCCGGAAAATCCGGCGCATTCTCGAGACACGCGAGCCCGGCGTCGCGCAGTTTCTCGTCTGTGTTCGAGAGCGCCGCGCTGAGCAGGTCGTGCGCGGCGCCAGCTGGGCAACCTTCCGCGCCGTGCGCCAGCAGCGCCGAGCAGGATTCAGGGGCGCTCGGCGTGCCGTTCGGACTCGGGATCAAAGAGCTTCCGCTCGGCGGCGCTTGCCGCCAGGCGGTCGATTCCGTCGCGGTGGACGTGGACGGATTCGGTGTAGCCGGAGCGAGCGCAGCGCGCGGTGCGCAAGCGAGCATACAAAGAGCGATTGAGAGCCAGGCGTTCGTGCGCACGGTGGCGCATCGGACCGGGAAACGCCGCGCGGGTCAACTGCGCGTCACGCGCCGCCGCCTGCGAGCGCGCTCAGGCCGCCGAGCTGATCAACGTCTTGAGGCGCTCGATAGCTCGCGAGTGCAGCTGCGAGATTCGCGGTTCGCTGACTCCCAGCTCCGCACCGAGGTCCTTGAATTTCACGCCGCGAAAGTAGTGCTGCGACACGATGTGGCGCTCGCGATCCGGCAAGAGGTCGACCGCTTTGGCTAGGCTCTCGTGAGCGTGTTTGGCGACCACGGC
>DASYCR010000378.1:0-9832 GCA_036500095.1 Polyangiaceae bacterium | reverse complement strand
AACGCTTTGTCGAGGCGGGTGCCGTCCGGAAACTCGAAGTGAATGTGATTTTGCACGGCGTGTGAGATGGGATCGAACGTGTCTTGATCCCACACGTACGTGAAGCCGCCGGCTACTTTGCGGGGCTCCAGCATCGGCTCGTGTGATTCCCAGCCGCCGTAGGCGTCCAGCATGAAAAGTCCGTCTTTGGCGAGACCGCGCCGCACGCTCGCGAAATAGTTGCGGAGCTCGTCGCGCGTCTTGAACACCCAGTAACTGAAGTTGAAGGCGCACACGATGTCGAAGCGGCCGGGCGAACGCGCGCGCACATCTTGTTGCAAGAGCTTGACGCGCGCCGCGTCCTGACCGAGCGGTAACAGGTTGTGGTCGGTGCCCCACGACAGCACGCTCGGCTCGAGATCGATGCCCGTGGCGTGATGTTCGCGCGAGCGCTTGACCCAGGTCGCGCACAAGAGCGCCGTGCCGCAGAAGTCCTCGCGCAGCGTGAGCGGAGCTCGCTTCCTGAGCGCCTTGAACACGCGCTGCATGAAGTAGATCTCGGCGACCGGATCCTGCACCGAGCGCTGGTAGAGGTCGTGCCGATCGGCGCTGCGGGCGCTGAGCTTCGGCGCGTGCTTGCCGTTCTTACCCGGCGTGCGGTTGGCGGGTTTGGGTCGTGCGGGTGTGCTGGTTTTTTTTTCTGGCATGGAGCTCAGCGCTTGCAGCGCAGGGTCGTCGCGAAAGTCAGGCGGTCGGCAACATAGGCCAAAACCGCGCCGTTTTCTGCCTTGGCGAGTGAGACATTGGCGAAACCGCTGGCGCGCCCGACGACGTTGCCCGCGCCGAGGCCGTCCTTGCCGATTTCCGCAATTTCGAGCAACTGCGTGGCCTCCGGCTCGGCGTTGACCGGGCGGGCGTAAGCGACGAAGGTGCCGCCACAGAAGGTAGCGCTCGCGACGGGCGCGAGGTCGATGCCGTTCGGGTAGGTGCGCCAGTCGAGCTTGGGGTCCATGTGCGGCTCAGCGCCCACCGTCAGCAGCGCCAAACCGAAGTGATTCACGTCGCGCTCGATGGGCAAGAGCGCCAGGGCGCCCTGCGCCGTGCTGGCGGCGAACACCTCGGTCAGCGTTTGCGCGGACGAGCCCACCCACATCACGACGTCCGGGCCGAGCTCGGCCTTGCCGGCGGTGAAATGGACGCGCCGGCCATGCAGGGGCGTCATGCCGCTGCGCGCGTCGATCGAGAGCGTCAGCAGATCTCCGCCCCCTTCGGCGGCCGCCACGCTGTTGGCGGCCGAGCCTTCCGGCGAAAGCAACAAGGTCGCGCCGCCCTCCACCCACAGCCGCGCGCGCGGTGTGTCGTCGAGCTTCGGCCCGGACACATACACGGCGTAGGCCGGTGCATTGTCGAGATCGACGCCGGTGACCCGCGTGCCTGGTCGCGCGTCGTCGCTGAGCACCTCGAGCGGCGCTCCGCCGTCGAGCGCGCGGCGCACCAGGCGATTGCCGCTCACCCAATAAGCTTTGCCGCGCAGGATGAGCGGGCTCTTGCCGACTGGAAAAAAGTCGCTCGCGGGTGCACGGACCAGCGCAAAATCCGCGAGTTTTCGGTGTGCGTCATGGCTAGGCGCGCCGCGCCGCGGCGAGAGCACGATCTCGTCGGTCTTCTTGATCATCACCACTCCGCGTGAGTCGGCGGCGGCGGGCCCGGCGGGCGCGAGCTCGATCGGTTCGTCCAGCACGAGCTTGCTCGACGCGGACGGACCGTGGATCTCGTCGCTCGGCTCGTCGGTGACCGCGCTACCCGAGGGGGCCGCCGCCGGCCGCGCGGATGCCGCCGCGGATCCGGTCGCGGCCGGGGTAGGCAGTGGCGGCACCGTCGAGCCGAAGCTCGGAGTGGGCGCCGCCGCGCGCGGGCGCGCGCGGGCGCCCAGATCGCTTTCGCTCGTATCGCCCGAGCCGCGGCAGGCGCTCAGGGCGGCAAGTGCGAGCAAAGCAACTCCCCGCGCGGGGAGCTTGAGTCGAGGCCACCCTGAACGCATTGTCCGTGCTTGCCACATTCGCTCGGGGACTGAAAGTGAACACCTGCGCTCTTCTCCGCGTTCGACGAAGGCGCTATCGATGATGCTCGTGGAAAAGACGACATCTCTCGCGTGCGCGTTGTTCCTGCTGGCCGCGTGCGCTCCCGCGCGTCCCGCTTTTGCTCCCGGATCCACGCCCAGCGCCGGCTCGCCGGCGGCGGCTGGCTCGCCCGTGGGCGCGCCGGTCGCGACGGCAGCGAGTTCTGCTCTTCCAGGCGTCGCTCCACCCGCGGTCGCGCGCTTGCCCGAGATCACGCTCGACCCGAAGGCGCCCGTGCATGCGCTGCCGGAGCTCAAGGTCGAGAACGTCGGCTTGCACATCGGCGGTGGTCCAAACGACGCCGATACCAAAGAGCCGTTTCTGCGCGCCGTCGCCGTGCGCTTTCCCGAATTCCTCGACTGCTATCGCCAGAGCGAGGATCCCGGCAAAGGCGGCACCTTTGGCATCGACCTGCACGTGCCGCGCGCGGGCGGCAAAGCCGAGGTGAGCCAGCCGCGCACCGGCATGCGCGGCGCGGAGTTTCGCGCGTGCGTCGTCAAGGTGTTCGAGTCCGTCGCCTTCGAAAAGCCGAAGCGCGGGCCGACGGTGCTGAGCTACTCGCTCAAGTACTCGCTCGATTCGGCGTGAGCCCCACGGCCAACAATCGAAAATTGCTCCACAAATCCTGCGGGTTATCGCGCCGGCCCAAGCGCCGTATGGAGAGTCGATGGCTCAGGTTCCCGTGTCTCCGCCAGGCGCTCCTGCGCAGAGCGAAGCTATGGAGCGAGAACAGCCGGCGGTAGTAGTGGTTTCAGTGCGGGGCACGGACGCGCTTCACGAGTATGTGCCGAGGGATGGGATCCTCACCGTCAGTCATCCAGAGCCCGTGTCGCTCGCCACGCGTGCGCAGATCACCGCGTATTTCGAGGAGGTGACCCACTTCTGGCGAGAGTACTGCGGCGGTCGGAAGGTCTACGTACTCGTCGACTACGACAATCTCTCGACCAACTCCGATGATCTCGAATGGTACGGCGCGGCGGTCAAACGGTTTGCGGACGAGTGCGCCTTTGATATCGTCCGCTACAACGGCAACATGGTGCAGCGTATGAACGGTCGCCTGATCGCGATCCAGATTCACGCTCCCTCCAATCTATACTCGTCGCGCGAAGAGGCGCTGGCGGTCGTGGCCGGCCTGCGGCGCGGGACGATCAAGTCGATTCCGCCTTGAGCTCGACTCCACGCGCGGCGACTGCAGCGCTGAGTCACTCGCAGAATACGAGCTCGGAGTTCGGAAAATCGAACGCGGTGTGCTCGAGATAGAGGTAGCTGCTGCCGACGCCGTCGAACACCGGGAATTTCACGGGCACATTTGCTTGGCAATGGCCGGCCACGCAGTACTGCATGACGGCGGAGGTGTGCGCGACACCCGTCTGGCATCCGTCGGCGGTGCACAAATCCGCAAGCATGCTCTGCGCCGTGATGTACGGGTCGAGTAGATCGAGCGAGGGCTGACTCAACACGCTGAACGTGGAGCCGCTGTCGATGACGGTGGCTGGAAAATCATGTCCGTCCACACTGACGTCGATCAGCGGGACCGAGTCTTGGTTGTAGCTGAGAGGGTTCTGCTCACCCGCGCAAGCGGGCGCGCCCTGCGCGAGCCGCACGCTGCTGTCGTGGTCGAATTCGAGCACGAAATGGCGCAGGGTGGCCATGCCGATGAAGCCGTTCGTATCCTCGGCCGCGGGCTGGCTGAACTCCGTGTCGTGCGCGTAGATCTGCTCTCCGTACAGGCAGAGATCGAGCACGCAGATCTCATGCGCGCGTACCCATTGTGCGTCGGCGACGCCGAGCCAGGTCGAAGACATCACGGTCGCTTCGGCGCCCGTGTCGACCAAGACGCGCGCCTCGCGTCCGTCGATCTGCGCCGTGATCTCGGGGCTGGGGCTGCCCGGCAGGACGGGAACCTGCACGCTGGTCGGTCCGCACAGGTGGAGGCCGCCGTCCAGGTCCCGGCAATTGTCGACGGCCTTGCCCCCGCCGCACGCGCTACAGAGCCAAGCAATCACGCAGGCAACTTGGGCTCGGGTCCAGGTCGTCACCGCTCAGCCTCCGGCGCCGCGGCGTCGAAGAAGCGCTCGAACGGCATCTGAATCGGACGACCATCGAGCGCCACTTCCATCAAGTGCTCGAGCAACGGCAGCTCGCCGCGCGCAAGCTCGCCACGTTGCTCGTAGTGCGCGCAAGCGCCACGGAGCACACTCAAGATCTCGAGGCACTCGAGCGTCGCGCCCTGCATGCGCAAAATGGCCTCCTGTAAACCGAGGCCGAGGCCCAGCCAGCGCCCGAAGCGCCCCGTGCGCCCGCCGTTGCAGGTGACGTTGAGGTCGCCGGCGCCCGCCAGACCCGCGGCGGTTTCCGGCTCTCCTCTGAGTAAGGCAATCACGCGCTTCATCTCGTGAATCGATTGGGCGTACAGGGCCGCTTCGTAGTTGTGCATGGCGATGCTGCCCGCGAGCTGGCCGCGCGCTTCGTGCAGGCCCGCGGCGAAACCGATGCCCATCGCGAACGCGTTCTTGAGCGCGGCGCACACCTCGCTGCCGATCGGATCGTCGCTTGGGAACACGTGGTAGTAGGGACCGCGCGCGAGTGCGGCCCAGGCGGCCGTCGCGCTCGCGGAGCGGGACGTGAACAGCACGCACGTCTGTTCCCGACGCGCGAGCTCACCCGCGATGCACGGGCCCGCGACGGCGACCGGATGAAGCTCGAGCTCGCGCGGCCAACGCGTCTGGAGCAGGTCGGGCAAAATCACCAGCTTCTCGCCGTGCCAAGCGAGCCCCTTCGACACCATCAGGATCGGGAGCCGCGGGCGCAGAAATGGCAGCAAGATTTGCGACGCCCACTCCACCCCGGCGGAGCTCACGCCGAGCGCGAGCGCGTCCACGGACTCGAGGGCTTGCGGGAGCTCATCGTGAAAATAGCCCTGAATTTGCGGGGAGAGCGGCAGCTTCAGGGTCGGGTGTTCGCGGCCGGCCTTGAGCGCCCCGATGATCTCGGTATCGAGGTGCGTGCCGATCAGGCGCAGTGAGTGACCGCGATCCACGAGCGGTGTGGTCAGCGCCGAGCCCATCATGCCAGCGCCCAGAATGGCGATCGTCGCCATCAACCACCGCCGCTCGTCGGTTTGTTGGGCGAGCTCGCGGCGGGCAGTGGGATCGGTGGCAACCCGAAGCCGGGCAGGGAAGGCAGGCTGGTCGGGAGCGCCGTGGGCAACGCAGGAAAGCCGCTCGGCAGCGTCGGCAGACCCGGAGGAAGAGACCCCGGCGGGAGCTGTGGTAAACCTTGCGGCAGCGCCGGCAAGCTACTCACGAGGTCGCCCAGCTCGGAAGGCAGCGGCACCAGACGCGCGAGCTCGCCGAGCGAGAGCGGTCGCAAACCGCAGCCCACGCCTATTTGGCGATCGATCTGTGCGGCCGCAAAGTTCTTGCTGTCGGCGTGCAATTTGAGCCCGACGGTCACGCTGCCCGACACCAGATGCCTCGCCAAGTCGCCCACGTGTGCGCCGAACTCGTTGCCCAGGATTTTCGAGAGGCGCGATTGCGCGGCCGCGCCAGCGAGCGCGTCACACGGCACACTGCCCCGCAAATCGAGGGTCATTTCAGTGTGATCGGGCGAGCGCGTCAGCAGGCCCCCGCCGCGCAGGACGAAGCTGCCCGCTTGGATCGCGCTGTTGGTCAAGACGACGCGATCGCGGATCTCGGGCAGCGCGAAGTCCGTGTCGAAGGTGGTTCTATTCCCGAAAATGAAGCCGTCGAGCTCGAGCGGGTGCGGTGGTACGTAGCCGTCGAGTGTGACGTGAGTCTTGCCCGTGACGCTGCCTGCGTCCGCGCCGGTCGGGAAGGTGAGGTCCACCGTCGCGCTCGCTTGCACGCCTGCGACCGCGAAGTTCAGGCCGAGTGGCTTTTCGAGGTCCTGCGCGGGCGTGGGCGCGAGCGTGACGCGGGCCGTCGGTGGCTTGGCCGCGGGGGAGACGTCGATGCGGATCCACGCGTGAGCGGGGTCCGCGTCACCGAAGCCGAGCGTCAGGGCGGAGCTCGTGCGCGTGAAACCGGCGCTGACTTTGCCGAGCGCGACGCCGAGCAACGTCGCGCTCGCGGCGCTGAACGAGCCCCCGCTCGCGCTCGGCGTGAGCGTGCCGCCCTGCACGTCGAGCCACGGCTGATCGCCCGCGTTTTCCAGGAAACGCGCGCGCACGTGCTTGGCCGTGGTCGGCAGAGCGAAGGCGTCCGTGTGCCCTTTGGTCCAATCGCTGAGCTCGAGGCCGACGTTGGTGAGCGAGCCCGTGGCGACCAAGTCGACGCCATTGAGCTCGATGCTGTCGGGCGACAAACCGGACAGCGAGATATCGATGCGTTCGACGTCGAACGTGAGCGCGCGCACGCCGTCGAGCGTAAACTTCGCGCGATCGAGCTGGACCCAGCCGAGACCGAAGCCGAGCTCGCCGGGGTCCAGCAGCATGCCGTGCTCTTTGGCCGTGCTGATCACGACCGCGCGCACGATGCGGGGCAGGAGCACGAGCAGCCCCAGGCACAAGACCAGTCCGAACGCGGCGGAAAGTCCGAGCAAGAGCCAGAGCACACGCTTCGAATTCGAAGCCTTGGCCGGTGCGCGCTGACTGTGCATATTTTGCAAAGGGACTATGCCGAGCCTAGGCTCCCGCGGACGCCGAGCCAAGATGCCGACCTACTTCACCAAAGAAGGCGCCAAGAAGCTGGCTGACGAGCTCTCGGCGCTTGCGTCCGTGGAACGCCCGCGCGTCGTGCAGGAAGTCGCCGACGCCGCCGCGCAGGGCGACCGCTCGGAAAACGCCGAGTACATCTACGGCAAGAAGCGTTTGCGCGAGATCGATCGCCGTATTCGCTTCTTGACCAAGCGGCTCGACAGCGCTGTCGTCGTACAGCAAGACGAGCGCGAACACAGCGACGTTCGCTTCGGTGCGACCGTCGACGTCGTGGACGAGAACGACAAGCGAAGCTCCTACTCGATCGTCGGGCCCGACGAGGCCGAGCCGAGCGCCGGTCGCATCAGCTTTCAGTCACCGCTCGGTCGCGCGCTCATGAAAAGGCGCGTCGGCGACGTGGTCACCGTGCTCCGCCCGGCGGGCGAGATCGAGATCGAGATCTTGGCCATCCGCTATTGAGCGGGCTGCTACTCGCAGGTCGAATCGGCGTTGCACAGCGCGTTCCCCGCGCAGTGCGGGTTGTCGATCAGCGCGAGGCCCAGATCGCAATCGGCGTAGCAGAAGCCGCTCGCCGTGTTGCAAGTGTAGTTTCCGCATGAGGCGTCGCTCTTGCAGGGGATGAGCGCTTCGCAGGTGGATGACGCCGAGTCGCAGCGCAGGTCGGCGCCGCAGTCGGAGGTAGAGTTGCACTTTGCCTTGAAGTCGACGAGCGCGAGGCAGCCCGTGGCGCCCGCGAGCAGCAGCAGGAGCAGCGACGCGCGCCTGCGGAGCGAGCGCTGCATTCTCACAGATCTCCCCCGACGACGACGGAACCTGGCCCGATGCCTGCGTACAGCTTGCGGCGCGGCGCGGCGCTCTGTGCCGGAGCTCCGTCCGAGATGAGATACGAACCGAGGTAGCTGCCGAGGCCGATACCGAAGGCAGCCCAGCTCACGGTGTTGAACGTGCGGTAGGTCTTGAACGTGCTCTCGGTCATGCCTGGGGAGGCGTTGCCGAGCTCGTACATGGACCAGGTCGTGACGACCCCGACCAGACCGAGCGTGCCGGCGAGCACGCCGATTGAGCGCATGCTGCGAGCGGTCGACGAGTTGCCATGGCTGACCTGGACGTCCTCCGGATACGGCGGATCGTCGTCGTCCACGATGGCCTGCTCGTTCGCCGCCGTGGGCTCGACGACTGGCTTGGACAGCGCGGCCAGATCCGTACTCGCCCCGCTTTGGAGCCCGAGCGCTGTCAGCGCGGCCGGCGTGGTGACGGCGAACGCCAGGCCTTGCGTGGCTTGCCCGACCAATTTGAAATCGACGACGGCGATCAGTCGACCCTGATGATCCACGAGCGGTCCGCCGCTATTGCCGGGATTGACGCTGGCGTCCGTCTGGATCAGGGGCACGTCGTCGATCGTGCGAAAGCCGCTCACGATGCCGCGCGTCAGCGAGAAACTCAATTTCTTGCCGAGCGGCGAGCCGATCGCAAAGACGTCCTCGCCGACTTCGACGGCGTCGGCGCGCAGCGGCAAGCAGACGGTCGTGAACGGGTTGCCCGACGTGGGCACGGCCAGCAGCAGCGCGACGTCGTCGTGCTTGCTCACGCGGACGACCTTGGCGTCGAACGCCTGCCCGGACGACAGCTGGACGCGCAGCGGCGCTGCCGTATTGATCACGTGCGCCGCCGTCAGGATGTAACCGTCGGGAGAGATCACCGTGCCGCTGCCGAGATAGTCACCCGATTCGATCAGCACGGTGGCCGACAAGATGGCCTGCGCGGCCTTGGGCATGGCCACCGGCGCCCGCGTGCACTCGCGAAAGCGCGCTGTTTCGCTCGCATGCGTCGTCGGCGTGGTGCTCTGCGCTCCCTTGACCAGCGATCGAGCGAACTTCGCCCGGTGCGTCAGCGAGCGAATGGCGTCCGTCAACAGCTGGTCGGCGAGCGCGTTGCCGTCGGAGCCGACGCCGCGCGCGCGCGTGACCACGCGGTACACGACCTTATCGGAGCCGCGATCGCTGAGCTCCCAACGAACGGCGACCGTGCACGTGAGGTTCGACTCCGCGCGACACGACACCTGGGTGACCGCGCCGCCCAGCGCGAAGCGCGCGTCCCCGCCCGTGCTCGCGGATTCGTCGAACGCGGCGTAGCCGTCCTTCTTCAGCTGTTCGGTGAGCAGCGGCAAATGGGTGTCCCGGCCGAGACCGATCGAGTCACTCTGCTTGGCCTCGGTGACGATGCCGCTGAGCGCCAACGGTTCGCGCTCTGCGGGAGCGGCCGCGACGGCGCTGGTGGCGAACGTGATGCCGGCGAGCAGCACGCCGAGAGCGCGCACGCACGCTCGGTATGCGCTCCGTAAGCGCCGGAAGGAACGCCGCGCGCGCGGCGCTGCAACGCTGTTTTCGGCCGACACTACTGTCCGGCGGGCTTCGTGTCCGGAGGAGCTGTTTCCTGCGTCGTCTCGGCGACGATGCCGACGTACGGCATTCGCTTGTACACCATCTTTTTGTTGCAGCCGGTAAGGCCGTAGGTGTCCTGAGCGAGAATCGTGACCTCCAGCTGACCGGCGCTGCAAGACATCTCGAACGCGGCGCGCTCGCGAAGCGACGACCAACCGCCCTTGCTGCCGTCGTATGTGAGCACGTCCTTCTTGCCGCAACCGGCGACGATGTCAGACATGCCGCCTGCGTCGTCGACGGTGATCTGATCCTCACCGCACGCGAGTGAGGCCGCTGCCTTCGGCTTGGCCGATGGGATGCACGACGCGACCGACAGCGCGAGCACCGACGCAAACACCCCCGACAACGAACTCCGAGCGGACCAACCGAGTTGTGACATGGAAATAACCCTTCCCGAAAGGAAAGCCACGGACACTAGCCAGCTTCGGCTTCGGGGGTCAAGCGTCACTCAGGCGCGCACGTCACACGAACAGGTCGGTCAAGAGCTCGCTGTCCGGCGCGCTCGCATAGCGACTGAAATCGCTGGTTCCGTTCGCGCGCAGGATCTCCTCGTCGATGCAGAAGTTGCCGGAAAATTCGCGGCTCGAGCGAGTGAGGATCGCGTGCGCGGCATC
>DASYCR010000377.1:0-3226 GCA_036500095.1 Polyangiaceae bacterium | reverse complement strand
AGCTGCAACGCCTTGTTGGGCAGCCACTTCGATGGCGCTTACAAGCTCATCTTCTGCCGCTGGTAGTAGCGTCGGAGGTAAGCTTCGGCCTCAATCGGTTGTCCGCCAAGTTCCGCGAGATCGGTGAGCTCCCGGTCTGTTAGGAAAATGAACAGCTTGCCGTCCGTTCTGTAGATCTCTCTCGCGGTTTCTATCGCCTGCGCGTTTGGCGGTTGTCGCGTAGCGACGAACGCGAGGCGCGCTAGCCCTGGGCGGCGCAAGTACTTCGTAGTCAGATCAACCTCTGCAGGCCCGATCGGGTTGGAGTAGTTCTTACACTCCACCATAATGAGATCGCTGCCGTACACGACGGCCCAGTAGTGCCAGAGGCCGGCGCTCGCAGCCACGGGGAGAATCACGTCGCGACGGTAGTTCGGGCTTGGGCTCGAAACTTGGAGTAAGGGTGAGTCAATCGAGGTGGGAGCGAACGCTCTTTTGAAGATCAAAGCGGTCAGCAGCTCGAATCGACTCGCCGTCGCAGTTCCAGGCGCCAGCGATTGCAAGCGAAGCACCACGCGCGCGTTCATGTTCAGCGCGACTTAAGCGCGGCGAGGGTTGCCTCAAGTTGCTTCGCCAGCGCCGCAGCACCGCGAGCCGTGGTGTCGTAAAGTACCACGCGCAGATGACGCAAGTCGAAGGGCACATCGTCGATGCTTTGAGATAAGAGAATCACATCCTTGCCGACCGTATGCGCGACCCCGAGTTCATAGAACACGTTCGGGTTGCGGCCCGTAAGGTCGGCTACCAGAAGCCGCGCACGCAGGATGTTCTCCCAGACGCTCTCGACAATGGGCTGCGTGTCATAGATATCGTCAGCTCTCAGGCACTTGAGCCCGGCGGCAGCAATCGTTGGTGCCACCTGGTCCGCGAAGATCTCCTGTAAGTGATTTTCGGGACCGAATGGCATGAGAACGAAGCACAATTTGTCGTCGCGAAGAACGTCACGCGCGCGGAAGATTGGGTTGATCCGAACGACTCGCGCAACATGGTCGAGGTATGAAAGCTCATTCTGATAGTATCTCTCGACGACCGCCAAGATGTCGGACTCCGATGGGCCACCGTCGAGAGTCCAAGCTGTCGGGAAAGAAAAGCCAAACGCCTCCTCATACGCTAAGTCCCGTTCCACGATGGCGACGGCGGTGGATAAGTCGAGGCGCCCTTTCCCGCGGAAATCATTGTGGACCACCTGCAATGCGCCGCCAACGCCCTTGTTCGTACACACTACGTGAACGTCCGAGTCGGTGACGAGTACGGCGGTATTGACCGGCTTTAGCAGCCGGAGGACACGACGGTCGAATCTGCCTTGTTGCGCGAGCGTCTGCAGAAGCTCGTGCATGCGGGCGGCAATCTTTTGGATTCGTGACCACTGCGGGCCGGGAACGTTGCCAGATATGGTGAAAATTCCAGCGGTGAACATGGCGTCCTAAGTCGATGGTGGGTGGCTCGAGCGGTGGAGGTTAGGGGCCCCTCGAATCGGAACCCAGTCGCAATGCGCATCCGCGTCGGATGGCGGTTCGCGGTCCGCCCAACGTAAATTGGATCGCTCTCTCGGTCCAGCCGCTAACGGTCCAAGCGTTGCCGATCCTGCTAGGGATCTTTTTCTCCCGGTCTGCCCAACGTGCGAAGCGCCGAGCCTCGACGCACCGGGCATTTCACTCTGACTCACACCCGTCCGAGCGTCCGATGGGCTCGCTGAACTGGTGCACGCGCGGCAAGTTGGAGGCAGCCCCAATCCGATCTGATTGGAAAAGGGGGGGCGCTTGTTTTGGCCGAGCAACCGATGCGGGCGGCTGCTATACCGCGCGCCGTGAACGGAGGGTCCCTCGAGGTCATCAGCGTTTCCGAGCTCGACCGGCGTTTGCGTCGTGCGGTGGAGGAGGTGTCGGCTGCGCTCTGGGTGGAGGGTGAGGTGACGTCGTTGAAGCGCGCGCCGAGCGGGCACGTCTATTTCACGCTCAAGGACGAGCGCGAGGACGCGATCGTCGAGTGTGTGATGTATCGCTTCAACGCGCTGCGCGCGCGGCGACATTTGCAGGACGGCGCGCGGGTGCAGTTGCAGGGGCAAGCGACGGTGTGGCCGCCGCGTGGGCGGCTGCAATTCGTGGCGAGCGAGCTCAGGCCGGTCGGCAAGGGCTCGCTGCTCGAGGCGCTCGAACTATTGAAGCAAAAGCTGCACGCGGAGGGCTTGTTCGCGGCGGAGCGCAAGCGGGCGCTGCCCGTCGAGCCGCGCGTGGTCGGCGTGGTGACGAGCGCTCGTGGCGCGGCTTTTCACGACATCGTGAGTGTCGCGTTTCGGCGGAGCGCGCTCAAGATCGTGCTCTCGCCGGCGCTCGTGCAGGGTCAGGACGCGCCGGAGAGCATCGTGCGCGCGCT
Organism: Polyangiaceae bacterium; assembly: GCA_036500095.1. GTDB lineage: Bacteria > Myxococcota_A > Polyangia > Polyangiales > Polyangiaceae > PMG-095. Next base: position 814 of record DASYCR010000377.1, on the reverse strand, counting down.
GGATCGGCTCGAGCGTTACCCGGGGCTCGATGTGGTGATCGTCGGCCGCGGTGGCGGCTCGGGCGAAGATTTGATGGCGTTCAACGACGAGCGCGTGGTGCGGCGCGTAGCGTCGCTCGCCGTGCCGGTCGTCAGCGCGGTCGGCCACGAGATCGACACGTCGCTCACGGATCTCGCGGCGGACGTGCGGGCGGCTACGCCGTCGCAAGCGGCGGAGCTCGTGGTGCCCGTGCGCGCGTCGCGCGCGGTCGAGATCAAGCGGGCGCACGCCGCGCTGACGCGCGCGCTCGACGTGCGGCTCGCGCGTTACCGCGCGGTGATCGAGCGGGCGCGGGCGAGTCTCGCCGATCCGCGCTTTACGATCGCGGAACGACAACAAGAGCTCGACGAGCTCAAGGGGCGCCTCGCGCGCCGTTGGCGCAAGCAGCGCGCGGCGCGCGGTTCGTCGCTCGAGCAGAGCGTGCGCCGGTTGTACGCGCGACATCCGCGGGTGGTGCTCTCGCAAGCGCGGGCCACGCTCGAGCCGCTCGCTGTCCGTCTGCGCGGGGCGCTCGAGCTCGACTCTTGCGCGAGCGCGCCAAGCTCTCCGGTGCCTCGTCGCGCCTCGACGGTTTGTCGCCGCTCGCGGTGCTCGGTCGCGGCTACGCGATCGCGACGCGCAGCGACGGCCGCGCCGTGCGCGACGCGAGCGAAGTGACGGTCGGCGCGGAGCTCGGGATTCGGCTCGGCCGCGGCAGCTTGACGGCCAACGTGAGCCGAGTGCTGCCGGCCGTGGCAGAGTCAGCGGTCGCAGAAAATGGCTCAAAAAAGGGAC
>DASYCR010000376.1:0-9799 GCA_036500095.1 Polyangiaceae bacterium | reverse complement strand
GCGCGCCTACTGACCGGCTGAGCCGTAGCGAACTGCGACGAGTAGACGCGCCGCGATTCGGACGCACCCCCCGGAAACCTCGCGGCAAATAGCTATTTTCTGGTTTCTGCGGAACCTTTTTATGGGTCGGTGCATCATTTGGGTGTCATGCAAGAGTCGGTAAGCGCGGTCGCTCGTTCGGTCCAAGACTCCGACGACCAGGTGATCGGGCGCGTGCTCGCGGGAGACCGTGAGGCGTACGGGATCTTGATGAGCCGGCACAATCAGCGGCTGTACCGCGTGGCCCGCGCGCTGATGGGGGACGCAGCGGAGGCGGAAGACGTCGTGCAAGAGAGCTGGGTGCGCGCGTTTCAGCAGCTCATCCACCTGACGGAGCGGTCGCACTTTCGTGCGTGGGTAACGCGAGTCGCAGTCAATGAAGCGCTCGGTCGCCGCCGGCAACGCTTACGTCGTGAGCTCTTGAGTGATTCGGAGGTCGAGATGACGAGTGACGACGACGATCCCGAGGCGCACACCGCCCGGCGCGAGCTTCGACCGGTACTCGAAGCCGCGGTATCCGCACTACCAGATTTGCTCAGAGCCGTTTTCATGCTGCGAGAAGTCGAGGGCATGCCCGTCGCAGAGGTCGCCGAGCTGTTAGGCGTCCAGGAGGCCACCGTGAAGACGCGCGCGTTTAGCGCTCGCGAAATCCTGCGCAGCCGCCACAGTGACTGGTCCGACGCGGCCATCCCGGAGCTGTTCAGCTTCGCTGGCGATCGTTGCGCGCGCATCACGCGGCGCGTGCTGGAGCGACTCGATTCCGTGCACGCCGCCACGCTGCGACACTGAAACAACCACTCTTAGATTCGCCGCTCTTGGCTCGACTTTTGCGTGTCCCCACGCGACAGGAGGATTTCCATCATGACCCTACCCCTCGTTCTATTCGGCATCGCAGCGCTCGGCGGCATCGTGATGGCCATCATGCGCTTCAGCGGCAAGCCCGTGCCCCCAATGCCGCTCGCGCTGCTGCACGGCGCGTTGGCCGCGATCGCGCTCGTCCTGCTGATCATGGCCGTGGCGAACGCCGCCGGCGGCAGCCACACGTCGCTGGTCGCACTCGTCTTGTTCCTGGTCGCGGCGCTGGGCGGCTTCGTGCTGTTCACGCAGCACCTGCGCAAGGGTCCGCTCTCCATCCCGCTGATGGTCATTCACGCTGTAGTCGCCGTAGCGGGCTTTTTGACGTTACTCGTCGCCGCACTCGGCTGAGCTCGGATCGCTGAGGCCGTGGCATGCGCCTCTTTGGTCACCCGCTGCACCCGCTGCTGATCGCGTTCCCGATCGGGCTGCTCGCGCTCGTGCCGCTGTGGGACGTGCTGTCATGGTTTACCTGGCCGGGGCAAACCGCGATCGTAGCGTACTACAGTGAGATCGCCGGACTCATCGGGGCCGCGCTCGCGATCCTCACCGGACTCGTGGATTTCGCGAAGCTCCGCGACGAGCGTGCGGTCAAGATCGCGCTCTACCACGCGACCGCCGTGGTCACCTCGGTGTGCTTCTTTGGCGTGGCGCTCGCGCTACGCGGGCGGAGTGAGCGCGTGAGCGTTGTCGTCACGGCGCTCGACGCCACGGGCGCGGCAGTGCTCGCCGTGGCGGGTTGGTTCGGCGGGCACTTGGTCTTTCACCACGGCGTCGCGGTCGACGACACGCGGCGCGACTGACGCTCACATCTTCGTCAGCGCGTGCACGTCTGTGAAGCCCTCTGGGCTCGTCTGCGAAATGGTGAGCGTGGTCCCTTGAACACAGTAGGTAACCGGAGACCAACCGACCGGGTCCGTTGCATTCACATAACTGTTGGTGCCCATCAGCGTGTAGTCATCGCCAAATGTCGCCGTATCCGAATATGAAAAAGTGCAATTGCAGCTGCCGCCGCCGGTTGCAACGTACACGCAACCGACCGTGGTGTTAGCGTCCCCTAGCCCGGTCTCGAGCGCCGAGCAGGTCGTCGCAGAGGCTGGAGGCGGAGGAAAGTCAGTATTGGTGGCGTTCAACGCCGTGATGCAGGCGGTGGTGTATTTGAAGGCGTACTGTTCGGTGTCCGTGACCGAAGCCTGCCAGCTCGAGGAAGTGTACGTCGCGGTGCCGCTGAACAGATAACTCGAGACGCTTTCGAGACCCTGACACTCCGCGGGCAAGCCAGTATCGTCGGCAGGCAGCGTCAGACACGACGACTTGAACGACCAAGTCCCAATCAGGTTGCCGCCACACGGCGTCAGCGTGGACGCGCAGTACGGGCCGGCGGCGCCGCTGCCCGACGCGCCACTCGAACCACTCGACCCGCCCGAGCCGCCGCTACCCGTCGGCGTCGTGCACACGCCGAACGTGCAAGTGAGACCCGCGTTGCAGGTGTCGTTCGCGTAACAGATGCCACCCTGCGCACCTTGCATGGCGCCGGAGCCGCCGGAAGACGTGCTGCCGGCCTGTGCGCCGCTACCTCCGTTCGAAAAGCTGCCGCCCACCGCGGAGCCGCCGCCCGCGCCGGGCGTCGCTTCGTCGAGCGGCTGGACCAGCACACAGGCGGGGGCCGCCAGAATGAGCAAGAGTGACCAGGCAAATCCCTTCACAGCGCACCTCCCACACTGACGCCCGCACCATTGGTAGACACGACCGGCAGCACGTTGAGCTGGGCGGTCGCTGGAGCCGATTCGTGCGAGCCCTGCGTGACCAGAAAATAAGCGAACAAGGCCGCCGACACGAGCGCGCCACCGGTGAATACCAAATTGACGGTGCCCATGGTCCCCGCTTGATCCCGCTTGTCGAAGCGCGCCGGATCGAGCGAGTGATTGGCGTCGTCGAATGAACTGCGCTTCTGCGCGTACAGCACGCCGGTCACGACCGCCCCGACCACGAACGCACCCGTTGCCACGCCGGTCAGAATCACGGCCGTGTGCGACCGCCCGCTCGGGGGCTGCATCGTGGGTTGCCAAGGCGCTGGCCCTGGCGGGGCGGCAGGCGTCGGCGCGCTCGTTGCTGATGCGGGCGCCGGCGCCGGTGCACCTGCTGTCGGTTGCAGAACGGGGACCGTCAGCGCGACCGTACTACCCGGCGCGGGCGCATCGATGGTTTGCGCATAACTCTGCCTGCCCGGTGCGCTCACCTCGAGCTGATGTTTGCCGGGATCCAGCGGGATTTGCAGACCCAGAGCGGCCGTGCTCATTTCCCGAGAGTCGAATTTAACGACCATCCCAGGCGCCCCCGCGCCGGGCGCGACATTGATGCTGATGTGCGCGAGCTTGGGCTCGAGCGCCCGCACGTGTTCGTCGGCGAGCTGAGCGCGGTCGTTGTCGCCTTCGCGCTTGGCGCGCCCGCTCGCTTCACTGAACTCCGCCCACGCGGTCGCGAGCTTGCCCTCCGACTCGTGGCACATCGCGAGGTTCAGCAGCGTGCCGAGACCGGGGTCGAGTTTATAGCTCCCCGCAAACTTCGGGCATGCCTCGGCAAACTTGTGCTCGCCCGAGAGCCGCTTGGCATCGCGAAACAGCGACTCTGCCATGGCCGCGTCGTTGCTCTGCGCGGCCGACGGAGCCGCCCAACAGAACACGGCTATCATCGCGAGCAACGGGGAATGTGCTGAGAGAGTTCGAGTGCGCAACATGCGAGTTCCCCGCTAGCTCTGCGCTCACCGTGGGGAAAGTGATTTTAAGGCGAATGCTGGCTTTGCCCGCGGAAGCTGGCGACGCTGCAGGGGAAATTCCGGGGCTCGTGCCGTCAGCGCCTGACTGTGCCTGGACTAATCCCACCGCGCGCGATACACCTGGGCGTGGTGCGCGGCCCGTTATGACCCCCGTTTTGCCTGGTCAAATCCTCGCCGGCAAGTACCGAGTCGACCGCGTACTCGGTGTGGGTGGCATGGGCGTCGTCGTGGCGGCTACCCATCTGCATCTGGAAGAGCGAGTCGCGATCAAATTTCTCTTGCCGGACGCGCTGCAAAACGGCGAGGCCGTCGCGCGCTTCGGTCGGGAAGCGCGCGCAGCCGTCAAAATCCGAGGCGAGCACGTGGCGCGCGTGATCGACGTCGGCTCGCTCGAGACCGGCGCTCCGTACATGGTCATGGAGTACCTGGACGGCCACGATCTGGCCGGTCTGATCCACAGTCAGGGCGCGATGCCCCCGCAGGACGCGGTGGACGCGGTGCTGCAAGCTTGTGAGGCCCTGGCCGAGGCGCACGCGCTCGGCATCGTGCACCGCGATCTGAAACCGGCAAACCTGTTCATGACGCGGCGCCCAGACGGCACCGCGAGCATCAAGGTGCTCGATTTCGGCATCTCCAAGCTGACCAACGCCTCCGCCTCCGATCACTCGATGACCAAAACTTCGGCGGTGATGGGCTCGCCACTCTACATGTCGCCGGAGCAGATGACGGCCTCGCGCGACGTTGACGCGCGCACGGACATCTGGGCGATCGGCGTGGTCTTGTACGAGCTCTTGTCGGGCCGCGTGCCGTTCAACGCCGAGACGCTGCCCCAGATTTGCGGCTTGATCCTGACCGCCAGCGCGCCTGACATTCGCCATTTCGCGCCGAACGTACCCGAGGGCTTGCAGGCCGTCGTGCAGCGCTGTCTGGAGAAAGATCGCACCCGGCGCTTCAACGACGTGAGCGAGCTGGCACGAGCCCTCGCCCCCTTTGGCACGCGCGCCACTTCGCGCTCGGTCGAACGCATCGCGCGCATCCTGGGCTCTCCGTCCGCGGATATCGCGCCCGCGTCGGCTCCACAAGCGCAGCCGGTGAACTTCGAGCGCTCGACCCAATCGACCCAATCGACCCAATCGAATTGGGGACAAACGAATCCCGCGCGCAGTAGCGCCGCACCGCTGATCGCGGCGGCGCTGGCCGCCGTCACTCTCGTCGCAGGAGGCATCGGTTTTTTCGTGCTGCGCGGCAAGGCGCTCCCGGACGAGCACGCGGCCGGCGCGCCGAGCGCGCTCGCCAACGCGAACGCGCAGCCACCCGACGCTCCGGTCGCTTCCTCCGTCGCCGCCGACACGAGCGCTATCTCGCCGCCAGCGTCTGCGTCGCCAGCGTCTGCGTCGCCAGCGCCGGCGGTGACGCAGCCCGCGCCGGATCCGCACGCAAAACCCAGCGCCCTGCACGCGAGCTCCGCGGGGTTCGCCGCCAACGCGAAGCCTGCCAGCCATGCCACGCCGGCACCCGCCGCTGCGCCAGCACCCGCAGCTCCCACTCCCGTCGCAGCGCCCGCCCCCAAACCCAAGAAAAGCGCCGAAGATCTGTTGAACGGGCGCAACTAGCGTTTGTCCCCGCGGCGCGCTTTCGTGCTCTGGCTGTGGTGTACGGCACTCGCCAGCGCGAGCTGCGCCGGGAAGTTCTCGCGCGAGACCCAGGATCCGGAGCCGGCAAGCGCGGGTTCGGGCCCGCCGCCGAGCGCAACCTGCGCGCTGCCCGCCGATCCAGGCAACTGCTTGGCGATCGAACCGGCTTACTACCACGATCAAGCGACGGGCCTGTGCACCCCGTTTACCTACGGCGGCTGCGATGGCAATCAGAACCGCTTCGATTCCCTGGCGGCCTGCGTCGCGGCCTGCGACGCGCCGAGCGATATCGATCACTGCACGGACAACAGCCAGTGCATGCTGACGGTGGGCAACTGCTGCGCGTGCGGGGCGAACGCTACCAGCGAGGTGCTCGCGCTGCGCGTGGACGCGTTCCCGAATTTTTCCGGCTCGCGCTGCGAAACCGTCGACTGCGCGTGCGGAGGCGCTCAGTCCATCTCGCCCTACCTCGTGGCCACCTGCCAGAAAGGGACTTGTATCCCGGTCGATCTACGGGAGGCGGGCGCAACGAGCTGCAGCAGTGACTCCCAATGCACGCTACGCTCGGGCAGCCAATGCTGTGAGACATGCAGTGTCAACCCCAACGATTGGATCGCGATTGGTAACGGCAGCATTCTGAGTTCGCTCGTGTGCGGCAGCGTGCCCCCCGCTTGCCCGCACTGCCTCCCCCAACCACCCGGGGGCGGAACCGCGATCTGCTTCCAGGGCCAGTGTCAGGCCGAGTTCTTGCCCAATTGAGCGCAGCACGCCGCGCGCAAGCCTCAACCGCCGCCGTGCGGCGCGATCGAGCGCAGAACCGCCGCATAGGCGATGAACGCCATCAGCACGACGAGCAAGACCAATCCCGCAAACACGGCGCGCATCCAACGCGAACGGCGGATCTGCCGCGGCTCGCGCGGCTCGGCGAGCGCGAGTAGGAACGTCAGGACCTGCTCGGCGTCGTCGCGCAGCGCGCGCGCTTCTTCAACGGGGAGTGAGTCGAAGCGGAGCGCGTCCGCGCGCTCGAACGCAGCACGCACGCGCTCGAACGCAGCTGGGACGATTTCCTGATCGCGGACTCGCTCGACGATTGCCCACGCGTCCGTCTCGCTCTCGGGCCGTGCGTCACCCCCGTGCGCGACGTCTAGCGCCCGCAGCGCCGGGTGTGTCGCTTCCTGGAGCAAGCTGAGCGCGACGGCCAAGCGATCGTCGCTGCGGAGCTCGCGCGCGATCCGATAGCGACGCCGAGCCGCGGTGAGCCAGGGGCGCATGCGGGCTCGCCCGTCGTTGGAGAAGCCTTGCGCGCGGCGGAAGGCCGCGACCTGCAGCACGGCATCGAGCGGCGAACCCTCGAGCCTTTGCTGCAACGACGCGTTCATGCCCGGAAGCGTACTCGAAGGTGAAGCCGGGTAAGGACTGTAAACGAGCCCCTGAGCTCGCGAGGTCACGCGCTCGCCCCGCTGGAGCGCGCTTCCATATTGTCCGCCGCTCCCGTGCAGAGGCTTGAACACTTAAACGATTAAGCGTATATCGCTCCCGCGCATGGAACTGGTTTCCGAGCGGCTTTTTGGCCGAAAAGCGAGCCTAGAGGGCACCGCGTCGAAGCGCGTCACAGCCGTGCCGCGATGGGCGGCCGCAATTTTCCTTTCGGGCTGTCTGCTCGGCTGCCTCAAGACCCCGGATCGCTACGCCGCCTCCTCGCTCGACGCGAAAGTGAACCCGCCGGCAAACTTCGAGGTCGACGGTCAGCCGTTCTGCTTCGTGGGGGGCAACAACTATTACCTCTCCTACAAACCGAAGCCGATGGTCGATGACGTGCTGACGTCGGCACAGGCCATGGGCGTGCGCGTTATGCGCATCTGGGGCTTCATCGATCGCGGCTCGCTCGACAAGAGCGTGCCCGCCGTCGATACGGACGACGGCGTCAAGGACGGCTTCTATTTCCAGTACTGGGATCCGCAAGCCAAGCGCCCCGCCTACAACGACGGCGCCAACGGCCTGGTCGGCCTCGACTACGCGCTGGCCAAGGCCGCCGAGCTCAACATCAAGATCGTCGTCGTCCTCACCAACAACTGGAAGGACTTCGGCGGCATGGATCAGTACCTCGCCTGGTACGGCCACAAAGCCCACCACGAATTTTACACGCAGCCCGACGTCAAACAGGCTTACAAAGACTGGGCCGCGCACCTCATCACGCGCACGAACACGGTCACCGGCAAGGTCTATCGCGACGACCCCACGATTTTCGCTTGGGAGCTCAGCAACGAGGCGCGCTGCAAAGGCTCTGGCGCGGCAGGCCAAGGCTGGACGAACAGCACGATCGTCGACTGGGCGGGCGAGATGTCCCGTTACATCAAGTCGATCGATCCGAATCACATGGTGGCGGTCGGCGATGAGGGCTTCCTGAACGGCGGCGGCGAGCACTGGACGTACAAGGCGAACGACGGCGTGGATCACGCCGCGCTCACCGCCCTGCCCGGCATCGACTACGGCACCTTCCACATGTATCCGGAAGATTGGGGCACGGGCTTCAAGTGGGCGGACGGCTGGATCAAGGCGCACGAGCGCGTCGCGCGCGATCTCGGCAAGCCCACCGTGCTCGAAGAGTACGGCGTCAAAGTGAAGCGCGACGAGCAGGGCGTCGTGATCGGCGGCCTCGACACGCGCTTGCCGCTCTACGCGCGCTGGAACGACCTGCTGCTCAAGGGCGGCGCCAACGCGTCGATGTTCTGGATGCTCGCCGGCATCGAGACCCAGGGCGGCGTGTACAAGGACTACGACCACTACAACGTGTACCGCGGCGACGAGACGGCAAACTTGCTCTCCGCGTACGCCAAGCGCTTCAGCGCGAGCGCGCCCGCTTGCGTCGACGGCGTGCACAATCCGAACGACAAATCACCCTTCGTGCACGTACCGCGCCCGCCGCAGGCCGTCGCGTTCGGCTGGGGACCGAGCGAGGGTTGATGCGCCGCTGCTCGTTGCCCTTCATCGCGCTCTGCGCGACCTGCGCGCTGCCCTGCGTGAGCTGCCTCACGACGCCCGCGTCGGAGACAGGTTGGACTCGCCGCATGCGCGATCTCAAACCGCGCGCTTGCGGTCCGGACGCACTGATTGAAGACGGCGAAGACGGCGACAACCGCTCGCTCGTCCGCCCCGACGGGCGCGGCGGCTACTGGTTCACCTCCGTCGATCCGGAGGGCTCCACGATCGATCCGTCCGGCACGTTCAAGATGGGCTCACCGGGGCACGCAGGTTCACAGCACGCGGCGCACATGCACGGCGTGATGGCCACTTCGGGCTCGAGCGTTTACGCTTCAATGGGCTTTTCATTGGCCGACCCGCGCGGCCCGTACGACGCGAGCCAGTACGCGGGCGTCTCGTTCTGGGCCAAAGGCCCCGCGCACATTCGCTTCGAAATCCCGGACGCTTACACGGATCCGAGCGGCGGCATTTGCAAGGATTGCTACAACGACTTCGGCGTCGAGCTCGCGTTCACGGACGACTGGCAGCGTTACACGATCCCGTTCGAGTGGCTCGCGCAGCGGCCCGGCTGGGGCGAGCCGCGGCCTGGGGTTTCGCGCGACAAGCTGATGGCCCTCGAGTGGCAATTTGGCACCCCGGGGCGAGAATACGACGTCTGGGTCGACGACATCACGTTCATCTGCGGCGTGGAGGAAGCACCGTGAAGCTCGGCGCGTGGTCCTGGTTCTGCTCCGTGCTCGGCAGCGCACTGCTCGCCGGCTGCGGCGGTTCGACCGAGAAGCCGCGCCCCACGGAAGACCCGGTGGCCAAGGCTTGCGTGCCGATCACGCTCACGGGCGCCGACGATACGGGCGGCGAAGAGCCCGACTGCAACGCCCTCCAATATTACGAGCTGTCGGAAATCGAATATTTCCGGAACGGCGCTGCCACCGGTTGGTACATCAACGCCGATCGCACGGCCCAGATGGATCCCCCGCCCGACACCGATCCCGTCCCAGCCGAAGAAATCCCAGGCGGGCTTTGTCTCGGGCAATCCGATCAGAGCAGCCGCTTCGCGATGCACATGCGCTCCGGCATCTTCTCCGATTTCGGCGCCACCTTCGGCTCCAATTTGCTGCGCCGCACGATCGATCCGTCGACAGTTTGCCCGGTCACGCCGTGTCCTGCGCGCGAGATCGCGCCGCCGCCGATAGGCCCATGCGGCGTCGGGCAAGGGGTGCCCGGACAGGGCGCCGCGCTCAACGGACAGTGCCAGACGGGACAAGACGTGAGCGCCTGGCAGGGCATCGTGTTCTGGGCGCGCGTCGGCCCGGAGAGCGCCAACGCCGTGCGCGTGCAGGTCGGCGATTCACGCACGGACGACTCGAATCAAGCCTGCGTCTGTACCTCGTTCGTGGATCAGAACGACTCCTCCAACGGCTGCGACAAATACGGCTCGTTCGTCACGCTCGACGGCACCTGGCGCCCGTACCTGGTGCCGTTCGCCGGCATGCAGCAAGGCGGCTGGGGCATC
>DASYCR010000375.1:0-4157 GCA_036500095.1 Polyangiaceae bacterium | reverse complement strand
GTCGCGTCGCCGAGCTGAACGAGGACTCCGGCGCAGGTGAGTCCGTCGTTGGTGCCGACCAGCACGGGCTCGGGTTGGAACGCGATGTAGCGACGCGATTCCGCGCTCGTCGGCAGCACGACTAGCGCGCCGCCAGAGCCGCCCCTGCTGCCGGCCGAACCGCCGCTGCCGTGTGAGCCTCCGCTGCCGCGTGAGCCGCCACTCGAGCCGTGCCCACCGCCACAGCTATGTCCGCCACCGCCGTGTCCGCCACCGCCGTGTCCACCGCCACCACCGTGCCCGCCGCCACCTCTTGCGTGCGCGGTGCCCGCTACTGCCAACAGAGACGACGCGCACAGCACGCCGCCCAGCAACGAATGACGTATGCGCACGGACCGCGTGCCTGCCCGAAGACCAAGTGCCACGTACCGTATTACGCAAGGCCCATGCCGAGCTGAATCCCGCAGATTTCATGCCGAAGCGGCGCGGCCGCGCCGCTTTCCGCTACATGGAGTGGCGAGAGGCTACGCGACCAATTCGGATTCTCGCCGCGAGAATGGCAATCACGGAATTGTCGTGATTTAGAGCGCGCGGCGCAGGCGGCGAAAGGTCGCCGTGCGCGCGTCCAGGCCTACCCACTCCGCATCACAGCGCTTGCCCGCGTACGCATTGATCGTGAACGTCAACCAAGGACTGCTCGAGACGCGCTTGCAGGACCAATACGCGCGCTTGAGTAGGCGACTCGCACTTTGCGTCTGCACGCTGAGGTCCGTGGATCCCCAATAGCTCAGATTGTTCAGATTTTCGTGTTCTTGGAATAGACCCCAGGCGCGGAACTTCCGCTCACCGCGCACCATCGCCGAATCGCATTCCCAAGGACGACAGCTACCGGTCGCGATGCGTGCCGACAGGTTGCTCTCATGCGCAGCAATCGTGATCAACAGCGCCGCCCAATCTGCGTCGCCCTTCGCGGCGCTCTCGACAGCGCTGGCAAACGCGTCGGCATCGACGCGGTCCGGAGACGCGATCGAAAGAATCGCCGCCAGCAGGGCCGCGTGCGTCATGGTGTGCTCCTCGCTAGCTTGGGCCGCGCGCGGCGGCTCGAACAGGTGCACACGGAGTGATGAGTCGTTAGGCAAATCATTGCTGGCTCCAGGGCTAAGATCCGATACGCTATCGCTCCTTTGTATCGATGCCAGTCGTGATCGCGAAAATATTTTTTTACAATGCGATTTGGCTTTTCGGCCAAATGCCAACGTGCCCCGGGGCAAAACGGTTATCAGTCAGATAATCATTATGCTTTCTCGTGAATCGCACGCGGTAAATCGCAGTCAGCTTAACGGGTTAGGACTTTCGATTGTGCATGGTGCGTTTTTCAGCACTGCAATGCAGGCGCGCAAAGCGGCTCGTGAGCCGCATTCCGCGCCAGCTGGCCGGCGCGCGGACCGCCGCGGCGTGCTGAGCAAATCGCGATCGGATTGCGTGCTTGCAAAGCGTGCGGCTAGGCAAGTCTGGATAAGAACGCGAGTCCCGTATCGGCATCGACACGCAGCTAGAGTCTACAGACTGCGGACGCTCGGTTTTCTTAGATTGTTGTTTTGGGCGCTGTGGTTTTTGGCGCGCAGTCGGCGGCGCGCTCGAGCAGCCGCCGGCCTTGCTCACGTCCTCGATCAGTCGGCCCATGGCCGTCATCTCGGCCTGGTTGGGTGGCGTGTTGGTTTCAGCTTTGCCGCACCTGATGCTCACTTTTCTCGAGCAGTCATGCCGAAAGAGTCGCGGCAAGGCGCTGACTTCCGCCGAGTCGCCACTTTCGTGCAGCGGGCCCGAGTTGATTCGAGCGCTGCGTGACGGCCGCGCGACGCCAGAATCGCTATTCGACTGGGCCACCGCCGAGTGGTCCGCGGAGCCGCCGCAATTGGCGTGGCAAGCTTATCTCGCGCGGGAGATCGCGCCTCTTTCACAATCACCCGTGTCGAGCATAAGATGAATCCGTGGACGACTTTGCGGCGATCACGCCCACAGGGGCGAACAAATTTGCGGGCGCTCTCACCGTCTTGTCGGGCATCTTCAGCACGATCCTTGCGCTGCAGGCGTTGTCACTAGAGGTGCGTGGCCCCTACGTCGTGAGCATCCCGCTGTTCGGTGCGCTCGGCGTCGGCGGCGTGTTCGCCGGCACCGGGTTGCTCCGCTTGCGTGGGCCGGCGACCGTCGCCTCGGCCGCCATCGCGTTTGCGACGTCGTTTGCGTCGCTCGTGTGGTTCGCGGTCACGCTCTTGCACGGTTTGCTGGTGCTGCTGCCCTTGTTGCTCACGCCGCTCTCGGGTTCGGCCGGCATCTTCGCGATGACCTGCTTGAAGCAGGCGAAGCTCGCCGACGAAGCGCGCAGCCGATTGCGCGCAGAGGGGCTCGACAGCGGACTTTGAACGAGCGTGCCGTCAAGTTCGCGCTTGCTCGCGGAATCGCCGCGGCGTCCCCAATCGCGAGCTACGAGGCGTTGCGCGGTCTCGATCCGATTCTACGCCTGCTCGCCGTCCGAAAAATTCGGCGTCTGCTGGCGCGCGCCGAGCGCGAGACCGCGCTGCGCGAGCCCGAGCATTTGCTGCGCGTCGCGTACTTGTTGGCGGGCAAAATGGCGCTCCAGGACGCGGATCAGCCGGAACAGGTGCGCAAAGAGTGCGCCGCCGTGCCCGCGCCGGAATCACTCGGCCGAAGGGCGCGCTGGCTGAGCCCGAGTGTGATCGCGGCGATAGGTTGTCTAGCGATCTCGGGTCTGCTCCGGCATCGGCTCACGCGTCCGTTCTCACCACGTGAGTCGGCCGCTGGGCTTCTGCTCGGCGGCGAGCTCACGCACGCGGTCGTCGGCCTGTCGAACGGGAACCAGTCCGAACTCGCGTCAGCGCGCGAGTCGTTGACCGGCGCACGCGCGCAGAAAGTGCTTGGCGCGAACACGACGCGCGAGCTCACCGGACTCGTGGCTAACATGGTCGCGCTGCGCAGCGCCGAGCTCGCTTCAGCCCGTCCGCGCGTCGATGACTATCTCGCGAGTATCGTCGGCCTCGATCGCGCCCTCGAACGAGCTCAGCAGCCATTTTTCGTCGACGGCGAAATGCGCTCGAGTGAAGCCGGCGTGCTGCCGATCCCGATGAGCTACTACGTGCAGCGCGAGGTGCAGGTCACCGACGGCACGAACGTCGTGCGCGCGCTCTGGCTCTGGCGCCTCGACGATTTGAGCCTGCGCCAAGGGCTGCTCGGGTTCACGCGCCCAAACACGCCCGCCGCGCTGATCCTGCTCGACCAGCTGGAAACCGACCTGGTTCACTACATCCTGCCCGGCGCGGCCATCGACGGCCTGGTCGAGCTCGTCGACGAACCGACGCGCGAGAAAGGCGAGCCCTGGGCGATTGAAATCGAAGCGAGTGCCACGGAGCTCGTGCGCGGCTACTACCGCGGACTCGGCGCGCCGCTCGGAGTGGAGGCTGCCCACATCGGGAGCCTCCTCTCGCGACGGCGCAGCCTCGTGCGCAAATGGCAAGCGGCCCTGCGCGGACAAGGTTTCGAATTTCGGATCCCCGACGACTTCTTGCCCAAGGCCGACTACTCGGCCCAGCTCGAGTTGCGCATTGCGCGCAACGAGCTCGAAGAGTGGGACGAGCTGCACGCGGAGCTGCGCGAGCGAGCGATGGCGTTCGAAGCGCTGCGCGATCGCTTCGCGCGCGGTATCGAGCGCCACGAGATCCAGCATCGTTTGGACTATGCGCGCGGCTTGATCGCCGTGCCGCCCTTTCTGTGTCGGTTGCTCGGACTCGACAGCCCGATCGCGGAAAATCCGACTAGCGTCGCCGCGCGCGCCCGCGACGAGGCGTCCGCCTACCTCGCCGAGCTTGCGCGCGCCGACGATTCCCCCGTGCTCGAAACCATCCTTCTGGCGCATTTCATGCTGGATCGTGAGGTCGCGGGCTCACCGTATACCTACGCCGCCCTGCAAGTTTACGCGAGCCTCGGCGTCGCGCTCGGCCTCGACCTCGACGATTTCCTGGGCACCCACGGCGTTTCGCGCTTGGGCTTTTCGCGCCTGGCGCTGGCGATCTGGGCGCACTCACCCGCCGAGCTGAAAGCCGCAGCCGCCAAAGGATTCGAGACCGACTACGGCGCCAAGCTGGCGGACGTGCGGCAGGTCA
>DASYCR010000374.1:0-2414 GCA_036500095.1 Polyangiaceae bacterium | reverse complement strand
GCAGCGACCTGTGCGTGCGCAGCGCAAGGCGCGCGGCGGCATCCATGCCGGCTTCCTTCGCCTCCGCTTCGATCACGTAGAGCTCGCGGATGAAAGCGATGGGCTCGGCGGCGCGTTTGTCGCCGAGCTTGAGCGCATCGTGGAAACGCCTTCGCACATGCATCATGCAGCCCAAGCGCCGCTCGGGCGGCACCAAGATGCGCGAGCTCCCGTCGGGCAGCACGATGCGGCTGCCGTAGCCTTTGTAATCGTCGCATTGGATGAAGCCGTCGATGGCGCCGAGGTACGGCGCGATGTCTTCGGCGCTCCAGCTCTCGGTAAACAAATAGGCTATGAGCTTGCGCGGGCCAGTAATGCACCACAGGTGCCCGAGGTAGCGGCCTCTTCGATGTGTCTTGTCGAGCACCTTGAGCTTGGTGTCGTCGACATTCACGTACGATTCGCCCAGCAGCACGGACAGCGTCGTCTTGGCGACGGGCATGATCAGGTCGGTACCGTGCGCGAAGTAGTCGTAGAGTGTGCTGAGCGGCATCGCGAAGCCCATCCGCAAGAAGCGGTCGCGCTGGCGATGGATCGGCATCGCGTCGTCGCACTTGCTCTCGATGAGCTGCGCGAGCAGCGATGGACCTGCGCGGCGCACGACGCTCGGCGTCTGCGCGCGATCGGCGGTCGTCGCGTCGCCGCGGCACGCGGAGGCTTTGCACACCAGCACCTCGCGCTGCTCGACGTGCACCACGAGCTTGTCGGGCACGTACTCGACGCGCTCATGCTCGCGCGGTGTGATCGCGACCATCTGCGTGCCGCAGCACTTGCACGCACGCTCGTCAGCAGGCACCGCCACCGGCGTCACGATGCGCTCGATCTCCGGCGACAGCTGCGTGCGACCACGGTGCTTGCTTTTGCGCTTGCCGGCTCGCACGTCAGCCGTCGGTGCGTCGACCGACTCTTGCGGCGCAGTCGGCGCCGGTACCGCGGGCTCTGTGCTGCGAGCGTCCTGCTCGCTGCCGCCAAACGAAAGAAGCAGCTGCCCCAGCTCTTGTGCGCTGAGCTTCTCGCTGCGGCGACCATACAGCAGATACGCAAGCCGCTTGATCCGAAGCTTCAGCCGCTCCGCAAGCTCGTGCGAGCTCTTGACCTCTTTGGTCGCGTGCTCGGCTTGCTTCTGCGCGTGCTCGGCTTGCTTCTGCGCGGCGTCGCGCTCGTCTTGCAGCGCCTGCATCCACGACTGCAGCTCGGCCACGCGGGCGCGCAGGGCGATCAGCTCTTCGTCATCGGCATGCGCTGACATCGACGTGCTCTGCATACGCAGCGTGCGATCGTTTAACAAGTCGATTCACGTAGAAATCTGCGGGTCGCTCGGCGCTTTGTACCGTTTGCGCTTGTGCACCACCTCCGCGTCGATCCCGTGCAGCAGCATCGCGAGCTCCGCCGCTTCGATCTCCACACTCGCTTCACCAGCCGCGCCCTGCACGCGGCGAAACGTCCCCTGCTCCAAGCGCTTGCACAGCACGCAGTACCCGTCGCGATCCCAGAACAGAATCCGTACCTGCGTCGCGCGGCGATTCAGAAAGATGAACATGTGGCCGCGCAGCGGTGACATCCCAAGCTCGGCCTGCACCAACGCGCTCAGCCCATCGAAGCTCTTGCGTAGATCCGTCGGCGCCGTCGCCACGAACAACCTCACCGAAGCTCCGAAGCTCAGCATTGCTGTACCGCCCGAAGAACCGCGACGAGATCACCTTCGCTCACCGCGCCCGTCACGCGAACCACAAGACCGCTAGGCGTCACGACCTCAACGCGACCACCGCTGCTCGACGACGACGAGCCCGCCACGCGCAGCTGCGTAAACGCCGGCCCCGTACCCTTCGCCCCGCGAGCGCGGCGCGGCACCTCGCTCTTCAACCGATTGCCCCACCACGACAGCGTCCCGGCCACCACGCCCTCGCGAGCCGCAAACTCGCGTGCGCATTCCCCGCTCGCGCGCCAGCGCTCCACGATCTCTCGCCATTGCTCCGCGCTTCGCCGCTTCTTCATGCCAGCGATCTACAACCGCAGATCGCTCAGCGCATCGAGGCCACCCGTCGGGGGCTTACGTCCGACTTGCCACTCGTCGCGGCGCACCGCGACGTGCTGCATAAGATTGGCGTCACAGGTCAGAAGAAGCTTGCCGCCCGCTTCGCCGACGCGAAGAACGATCCGACATTCCTGCTGGCCGACGTGGTAGTCGTCGCCACCTACGACCTCTACAACATCAATCGCGTCAAGCTAGAGAACCTGATCCACCGTGTCTTTGAGCCCGCGCGGCTCGACATCGAGATCAAGGATCGGTTTGGCAAGCCAGTCGTCCCGCGCGAGTGGTTTCTTGTCCCCGCCTTCGTGGTGAACGAAGCCGTCGAACGCATCAAGGACGGCAC
>DASYCR010000373.1:0-5406 GCA_036500095.1 Polyangiaceae bacterium | reverse complement strand
GGCACCTGGCAGATGTTGCCGATGCAGATCTTGCTGTTGCAATCGCTGCCCGCCGAGCAGATCTTGCCGTCCGCGCAGACCTTGCCCGAGGCGACGCACGGACCGCCGCAGTCTTTGTCCGTCTCGCCGCCGTTGGTGGCGCCGTCCGTGCAGCTGGCGGCCTGGCATTTGGCGGGCGAACCGGAGCACACGCCGCTCGAGCAGTCCGTGCTGACGGCGCAAAGCTTACCGGTGGCGCAGTTGTTCGGGCACGAGCCGCCGCAATCGGCGTCCGTTTCGGTTCCGTTCTTGATGCCGTCCGTGCAGGTAGCGGCCTGGCACTTGGCGGGCGCGCCCGAGCACACGCCGCTCGCGCAGTCGCTGACGCCCGCGCAAAGGAAGCCGGTACCGCAACGATTGCAGGTGGTGGTGCCACCGCAGTCGACGTCGGTTTCCCCACCGTTCTTGGTGAAGTCCGTGCAGCTCGCGGTCTGGCAGACACCGCCGCTGCAAACGTTGCTCGTGCAGTCGCTGCCGATCGCGCAATTCAAGCCCGAGCCGCAGCCAGCGCAGCCGCCGCCGCAGTCGATGCCGGTCTCGTTGCCGTTCATCACGCCGTCCGTGCAGGCCGGGGCGACGCACTTGCTGGCGGTGCAGACCTGGCTCGCGCAGTCGCTGCCTGCGGTGCAAGCCTTGGCGGTCACGCAGCGATTGCAGCTGGTCGAGCCGCCGCAGTCGACGTCGGATTCCCCGCCGTTCTTGATCACGTCCGAGCAGCTCGGCACCTGGCAGATGCTGGAGATGCAGACCGCGCTCGTGCAGTCGGTGCCCGCGCCGCATACGCGGCCATTGGCGCACTTGCCGCACGTTCCGCCGCAGTCCGTGTCGGTCTCGGTCCCGTTCTTGAAGCCGTCCGTGCAGGTGGCGGCGACGCACTTGCCCCCGGTGCAGACCAGGCTCGCGCAGTCACTGCCGCCGACGCAGACCTTGGTCGCGGCGCACTTGGGACAGGCGGACGAGCCGCCGCAGTCGATGTCGGTCTCGGTCTGGTTCTTGACGCCGTCCGCGCAGGTTGGTGCCTTGCACACGCCGCCCGTGCACACGCCGCTCGAGCAATCCGTGCCGGCCTTGCAGGTGCGCCCGTTGTCGCACTTGAGGCAGGCGGGGCCGCCGCAATCGATGTCGGTCTCATTGCCGTTCAGGACGACGTCCGTGCACGTCGGCGTTTGGCACTTGCCGACCGAGCACACGTTGCTGGTGCAGTCCGAGGCCAGCACGCAGATCTTGCCCGGCGTGCACGGCCCGCACACGGCGCCGCCGCAGTCCGTATCCGTTTCATCCTGATTGACGGTGAGATCGGTGCAGGTCGGCGCCTTGCACAGCGCGCTCGTACACACCTTGCTCGTGCAGTCCGTCGCGGCGAGGCAATGCTTGTTGTTGGCGCAGCGCGTGCAAGCGCCGCCGCCGCAATCGATGTCGGTTTCGACAGCGTTCTCCGTGCCGTCCGAGCAGGTCGGGACCTGGCAGGTCAGGGGCGCGCCGGTCGTGCTGGCCTTGCACACGAGGCTCGTGCAGTCAGCGGCCACGCCGCACAGCTTGGTGTCCGGACAAGCCGCGCAGTCTTTACCGCCGCAGTCGATGTCGGTTTCCGTGCCGTTCCGCACGCCGTCCGTGCATTGCGCGTTCTGGCAGAAGCCTCCGCTGCACACGCCGTTTGCGCAGTCCGTGCCCGCTTTGCACGCCGAGCCGACCGCGCACTTCTTGCACGTGCCGCCGCCGCAGTCGACGTCCGTTTCGGCGCCGTTGACCACTGTGTCCGTGCACGTGGGCGCCACGCAGACGGTGCTCGTGCACACGCCGCTCAAGCAGTCGTTGGCGCCGGTGCACGTGCCGCCCGTGTCGCACTGCAGGCAGACCTTGCCGCCGCAATCGACGCCGGATTCATCTTGGTTGTGGATATTGTCGCTGCAGGTCGCGTCCACGCATACGTTGTTCACGCAGTCGAGGCTGATGCAGTCGTCGTTCACCAAGCACTTCTGCGAGCCGGCGCACTTGGGGCAGTTGGAGCCACCGCAGTCCACGTCCGTTTCCGTGCCGTTCAGGACGTTGTCCGGACACATCGCGTCTTGGCACACGTTGTTGACGCACGAGCCGCTCGCGCAGTCGATACCCTGCGTGCAGGCGCCGCCGGTGTCGCAGCCCGGGCAGCTGCCACCGCCGCAATCGATGTCGGATTCGGTGCCGTTCTTCATCTGATCGGTGCAGAGCGCCGCCACGCACGCACCGTTGGTGCAGATCTGGCTGATGCAGTCGCTCGCAACCAGGCAGTCGCCGGTGGGCGGGCAGGGGCTACAGGTCGGACCACCGCAGTCGACGTCGGTCTCGTCGCCGTTCTTCACCATGTCCGTGCAGGAGGGCGGCTGACACGTGCCGTTCGAGCCCGTGCTGCCGGTCGAGCCGGCGTCAGCGCCACTGCACACGCCGCTCGCGCAATCCGTGTTGCTGGCGCACGTGTTGCCGTCGGAGCACGGCCCGCAGTCGCTGCCGCCGCAGTCGAGCGCGGTCTCGTTGCCGTTCAGCACGCCGTCCATACAAGAAGCGGCCTGGCAGATGGTGCCCGTGCACACGCCGCCCGCGCAGTCCGAGGCGAGCTTGCAATGCTTGCCGGTCTGACACATGGCGCACTTGTCGCCGCAGTCGATGTCGGTTTCCGTTTGGTTCTGAATGCCGTCGTTGCAGGTCGGCAGCTTGCACAGGTTGTTGAAGCACACGCCCTGCTGGCAGTCGCTCTGCACCACGCAGCCCTTGTCCGGTGGACAGGCGTTGCAGATCTTACCGCCGCAATCGACGTCGCTCTCGTCGCCGTTCTTCACGCCGTCTTTGCAGGTCGGCGCGGGACCAGCGTCCGGCGTTGTTCCGGCGTCCACGTCGACCGCGGGGGCGACCTTGAAATCAGGGGAGCCGCTGCACGACACCAGCCCCCAAAAGGCGAGCAGACAGCACAACAGAACGCCAAGCCGACGGCATGCGAGGGAAGTCATTAATGGTGGTTGTAAAATATCATGACCATTGTCAGGCACGCCAAGCGAATCTTCGGATATTAGAGCATTTATTAACCGTGAAAGGCCGCGCTCGCTCGACGCCGGCCTGTGCGCGACTTGTGCAAAGCACTGCGATTCCCCGGCATTTTCTGGGGGCGCGCGGCGCCCGCAGCGTGCGGCCTGCTCGCGCGGGCCCGCTGATGCCCATGTGCGTGGGTGTGAGTTTACGAGCCCGACTCGAGCAGGCGCTGAATCGCTTCAGGGACCAGACCGTGGCTCTCTGCGGCTGCGAGCAAGCGCGCGTTGTCGGGCAGCTCGGTGAGAAATTGTTTGGCGTAGGGCGTGCCGACCAGGCCCTGCGTGCGGCGCAAGAGCGGCGTCATACCGCGCGCGATGGACTGACGCGCGCCCTCTTCGTCGCCGAGCGCGAGGCGCGCCGCGTGCAGCGCCAGGTACACGGTCGATTCGTTGAGCAAACTCGGCGCGCCCTGGTCGAGTAAATCCGTGGCCTCCCGCGCGAGCTCCGCGGCGCCCGCGGCGTTGCCCGAGCGGCGTTCCGCGTCCGCCCACAAGCCGAGCGCGACCGGCAAAATATCGCGGTGGCCCGTGCTGCGGTAGGTTTGCGCGGAGAGCTTCAACAGCGCGAGCGCCTTCGGAAAGTCGCGCTCATTGTTGGAGCGCAGGAGCTCCGAGCCTCGATAAAAGAGCATGCCGAGGTTCGCGCGATCGGGCGCCGCCCACACGCCGCTGGCGGAAGCGTCCGCGTCCGCGCGCACTTCCGCCAGGTTCGCTTCGAGCTGCTTGTCGTTGCCGAACGTCGCGGCCCAACCGAGCAAGTTCATCTGCGCGTGGCGCACGGCGCCTTGACTGCCGATCGCGTCGGCGAGCGCGAGGCCGGTCTCCAGCGTCGCGCGGGCTTCTTGGCGCGCGCCGATGGTCGTGAGCGCGAAGCCGAGGTTGGTCATCAGCATGGCTTCACGTTCTTTGAGGCCCGCGCTGCGCGCCGCGCCGGCGGCGTTGCGTCGTGAGCTGAGCGCGGAGCCGACCGCGCCGCGCGTTTGGCGAATGATGGCTTGCGTCTGGTAGGCGTCGACGGCGGCCGCGCTGATGTGCTCCTGCTCGGCCAACTTGAGCAGCCGCTGGACCTCCGATTCCGCGTCGGCGAAGCGCCCGGCGAACGCCAAGCGCGCGGCGAGCGCGGCCGAGCAGCGCGCCTCTTCGTCGTGCAGGCCCAGGTTTTTGGCGTGGTCGCGCGTTTCGGCCAGGCGCTCGTCGATGCCCTCGCCGGAGCCGCGCGCGTCGTCGTAGCGGGCGCGCGCGCCGCGGGCGCGCAGTGAGCTCGCCTCGTCGTAGACGTTGTCCTCCATCGACAAGATCGCGGACTCGCGGTCGCTCGCGCGCGGATCGAGTCGGCTCCAGGCTTCGTCCAAATACGACGCGCGCACGAAGGCCGACGGCTTGTCCTCGGCGAAGGTGAGCGCGCGCTCGGCCATCGTCATCGCGTCGGCCAAGGCGTTGGTCGCCAGCGCGCGCTGGGCGGCTCGCGCCCAGTGCTCCGCGGCGCGCGCTTGCTGCCCGCCCAAGTTGTAGTGACCCGCGACCGTGGCGGAGTCTTCACCCATCGACGACAGCCAATTCGCGGCGAGCCCGTGCAGCTCCTTGCGCTCGAGCTCGCCGAGCGAGGCATAGGCCACCTCGCGCACGAGCGCGTGCTTGAACACCCACTCGCGCGTGCCCGTGAAGCGCGACACGTTCTGCTCGAGCAGGATCTCGGCGGCGACCAGCGATTTCATCACGCTTTCGGCGCGCGGCATGGCGAGCGCTTCGAGCGCGGCGTCCCAGCAAGTGAGACCGAATACGCTGAGCCGGCCGACGGCGTCGCGGCTCTGCTCGTCGAGCGCGTCGAGGCTCACCTGAATCGCGGCTTCGATCGTGGGCGCGTGCGCGGTGTCGCGGCCCGTGGCGCTCAGGCGCGCGAGCTCTTCGGCGAACAGCGGCAAGCCGCCGGCCTGGTCCGCGATGCGAATCACCACCTCTTCCGAGGCGGTTTCGCCGACCATCGCGCGCGCGATGGCACGCGAAGCGCCGCGCGAGATGGGCCGCAGTTCGATGCGCACGTGATCGCGGCCCTGGAAGCGGTTGGCGTGCTCCGGCCAAAACTCGGGGCGCACGAGCGCCATCACTACCAGCGATGTATTGGTGGCGCGGCCGAGCATGTGATCGAGCCAACCGATGCTCTCGGGATCTGCCCATTGTAGATCTTCCACCAGGATCGCCGTCTGCTCGTTGCTGGTGACTTGCAGCACCAGATCGGTCATGGCCAGCCACAAGACGTCGCGTGAGCCGCGCGGGTCGAGGCCCTCGGGCAGCGTTTCGTTGGCGAGCA
>DASYCR010000372.1:0-4612 GCA_036500095.1 Polyangiaceae bacterium | reverse complement strand
GAGGGCCGCGAGGAAAAGCGAGCCGTGCGCAAGGGCACGGAGCCCAATTATCCGATCGTGGTGCTCGTCAACGGGTCTTCCGCGAGCGCGAGTGAGATCGTCACCGGCGCGCTCAAGAACCTGGATCGCGCGGTGGTCGTGGGGCAAACCACCTTCGGCAAGGGCAGCGTTCAGCTGGTATTCCCGCACGTCACGCCCGAAAACGCGGCGCTCAAGTTGACGACCGCGCAGTATCTCACGCCGGGAGACGTGTCGATTCAGGGCGTCGGCGTTACGCCGGACATCGAGCTCGATCCGATGACCGCCGACACGATCGAGATGGACCTGTTTCGTGACGACCACGGTTTGCGCGAGCGGGACTTGACCAAGAGTTTGTCGAACGCGGCGCGTCGCGCGAGCGATCAACCGATGTTCAAACTGCGCTACAACTTGCCCGAAAAGGAGCGCGAGGAGCTGCGCGATCGCGGTGGTGATCCGGAGGACGAGTTCGAGCTCGATTTCCCGATCAAGGTCGCGCGGGATTTGGCGAACAAGCTTGCGCCGGGCAAGCGCACGGATCAGCTGCACAGCAGCAAGGATTTTCTCGATCACTTGCAGCAAACGGAGATCGACAGCGTGGCCGCGGATCTGGGCAAGCTCGGCATCGATTGGAGCGCGCCGCCGAAAGACGCGAACGGCCCGAAAGCCACGGATTTCGAGGTCAAAACCAGCACGGATCGCGCGGGCGACACGGTCTCCGCGGGTGACTCGCTGACGCTGAAGGTGTCGGTCAAGAACAAGGGCCAGACTCCGGCGTATCAAGTGCGCGCGACGACCAAGAGCGATGGTCCGTACTACGACGAGCGTGAGCTTGCGTTCGGCAAGATCATGCCGGGCGAAACCAAGACCGCGACCGTGCCGCTCGGTTTCTGCGACGTGGAGGGACACAAGGCAGGTTCGTCCGCGCCGGTACCGAGCGACGCCAAGCGCTCGTGCAAGATCCCGCTCGACGCCGACGCCCGCGCGGACGTCGTAAAAGTGCGTTTTTTCGCCGAGGGCGGTGATGCGCCGGCGGACGCCGAGTTCCGCCCGACCGTCAACGCGCTACCGCAGCCGACCTTCGCGTACACCTACCAGGTGGTCGACAATCGACCGGGCAACGGCGACGGGCAGCTCGCGCGCGGGGAAGGCATTACGGTCTACCTCACGGTCAAGAACGTCGGCAAGGGTCGCGCTTACGAGACGCAAGCGAACCTGCGTAACCTGACCGGTGACGGCCTCTTGCTCCACAATGGGCGCTTCGACGTATCCAACATGAAGCCGGGCGAGCAACGCAGCGTGGCGTTCACCTTCGATGTGCTCGACGAGTTGACGGAGAACAACGTCAATTTCGAGCTCAGCGTGGTGGATCGAGATTTACGCGTGATTTCGACGGAAAAAGTGACGTTGCCGCTCGCCAAGACGGCGTTGGTCGTGAGCAAGGCGCAGGGCAAGGTGTCGTTCGCCACGCCCACGCTGGTGCGCGGGCAGCCCTTGCCCATCGCTTCCGTAGTGGGTGAGCTCGACAAGGGCAGCCTATTGGAGAGGCTTGGCACGGTCGGGGCGTTCACCAAGGTTGATCTGGGCGACGACCGCTTTGGTTTCGTCGAGACGCGAGCTCTGCACGACGCGCCGCCCGGTGCGGCGAAAATCCAGTTCAAGCCGCACTTGTCGCATTCGCCGCCGCTCTTGGAGGTGACGCCCGCGAAGCTTGCGACGCGCGACGGCAAGGTTCACCTCGAGGGCCAGGCCACGGACAGCGACCGCGTGCTCGACGCCTTCATTTTCGTGGGACCGCGTAAGGTCTTCTATCAATCGAACCGCAAGGCCGCCGATCCCACCAAGCTCAAGTTCTCGCTCGACACCGAGCTGCAGCCGGGCGTCAACGTGATCACGGTCGTGGCGCGTGAGAGCGAAGACAGCGCGGCTCGCCAGACGATGATCGTGCGCCGCGACGGCGTGAACGGCGAGCCGTTGCCCACGCCCAAGGCCGAATCGCTGAGCGAGGACTGGAGCATTTCTGGCGACGGAGACTGAGCCGTAGCGGCCAAGTCGCGCGGAAATAGTGCTAGGAGTCGAGCGATGTCCACTTCCCAATTTCCCAACGTCACCGCGGTCGCCAAGGCCAACGTCTACTTCGACGGCAAGGTCGTCAGCCATTCGATCCTGTTCGAAAACGGCGCAAAAAAGACGCTCGGCTTGATCTACCCAGGTGAGTTTCATTTTGGGACGGACGCGCCGGAGCTGATGGAGATCACGGCGGGCGCTTGCCGCGTTCGTCTCGACGGAACGAGCGAGTGGCGCGAGTACGGCGCGGGCAGCCACTTCAGAGTCCCGGGGAAGTCGGGGTTCGACATCAGCGTCGGCTCCGGCATCGCCGAGTACGTGTGCTCGTTCGAGTGAGACGCGGTCTCGTCGCGCTGAGCGGTTGTCTGGCGTTCGTCGTCGCGTATGCGACGGTGCGAACCGTGCGCGTACAGCGCGAGCGGGCGCGCGTCGCCACGCAGCCTGCGCCCGTCGCGTTCACGGCGTCTGCGCCAGCCAGCGCGCCGCGCACCGAACCCGAGCCGAGCGCCGAACCGCTGCCGAAACAGCTGCCACCCTTGCTCGACACGGACGCGACCACGCTCGAGGAGCAACGCGACGCGCTGTTCACGAACATGGCGAGCCAACTCGGACTCGGCCCCGACGCGCTCTCCGCGATTCGCCATATTTTCGCGGCTTCATCACGGCTCGGTCAGGGCGATCCCAAGATCACGAAGCACCCGATGACCCGCGCCGCATGCCAGGCGATTCGCGTACAGGCCGCCGCCGCCCTGCACCCGGCCGACGCGCGTTGCGGCGCGCCGAACATGGTGACCGTCTTCGATCCGCGCAAGGGTGAGACCGCGCAGAGCGCGCAGCTCTGTATGGACCAATTCGAATTCCCCAACATCCCGTGCGAGTATCCGGTGGTGTGGGTGAGCTCGAAAGAAGCCGACGAGCTGTGCGCTGCCGAGGGCAAACGCTTGTGCGACGCGCATGAGTGGGAGGGCGCCTGCGCCGGCGCGCTGCACACACCGGAGGAGGACTACACCTTCGGCGAACGCCGCATCATGCAAGAGTACCTGCACAACAAATCGCGTGAGCTCATCTGGGCGTACGGTCCCAAAAAAGACATGAGCAAGTGCGGCACGATGAGCTTCAAGAGCAAGGAGTGCTACACGCCGGACTGGGGCATCTGCGGCTCCAACACGTACCCCGCCGGCTCGTTTCCCGAGTGCGTGAGCTCATTCGGCGTCTACGATCAGCACGGCAACGCGGCCGAACACATGAATCTCCCGCTCACGGCCGACGAGCTCGGCAAAAATGGCGGCGTCGGTCAAACGGAAATGAAGGGCAGCTGGTGGATCTTCTCGCGCGAGGAGGCCCACCCTGACGACTGTCGCTGGCGCGCGCTCATGTGGCACGCGGGTCCCATCCGCGCAGCGGACAGTCACCGCAACTATCACCTCGGCTTTCGCTGCTGCAAGGATATCGGCGGCACCGCGAAGCCCGCGGTGGACGCGGGGTGAAGCGCGACTAGCGCGGGCTCGTACAAATGGCCAGATAGCGTCGCACCGTCTCCGCCAAGCCAAACTCGAGCGCGTCTGCGATCAGCGCGTGGCCGATGGAGACTTCGTCCACGGACACGGCGCGCAGAAACGCGGCGAGATTCTCGAGACTCAGATCGTGGCCCGCGTTGACGCCGAGGCCGACGCGGCGTGCCGCGTCGCTCGCGGTTGCGTAGTCGAGGAGAGCTTTGCTCGCGTGTCCGGTCGCGGCGGCCGCCGCGTACGGCTCGGTGTAGAGCTCGACGCGATCGGCGCCCATTTCCCGCGCGAGCGGCATCATTTCCGGAATCGGATCGATGAACAGACTGACACGACAAGACGCCGACTGCAGACTCGCGATCGCGCGACTTAGCGCCTGACGCTCGGCCGCCCCGAGCTCGATCAAGTTCCAGCCGTGGTTGCTGGTCAATGCCTCGCGTGCGTCCGGGACCAAGGTGGCCTGCGTTGGGTGCACGCGCTCGCAGTGCTCGAGCAAGCCGTGAAACGGATTGCCCTCGATGTTGTATTCGGCGCCTGCGTAACGCGCGACGACGGCCGCGATTGGCGCCACGTCCTCGCTGCGGACGTGGCGTTGGTCGGGGCGCGGGTGCACGGTGATGCCGTGCGCGCCGGCATCGAGCGCGATCGCAGACAGCTTGACCAAGCTTGGCAGGTCGAGTGAGCGCGTGTTGCGAAGCGTCGCGATCTTGTTGACGTTCACGGAGAGCTTGGTCATGGCTGATCTGCCGCTAGAGTGAGGCGCCCAGCGCATCCACGCAAGCGGGCGCGCCCGTTCTCGACAAGCGGGCGCCGGTCTGACAGATTCCCGAGCGACATGGTCGTCGGCCTAGGTATCGACGTGGCGTCCGTCGCGCGGGTGCGGCAAGCGCTCGAGCGTTTTGGCGAGCGCTTTTGGCAACGCATTTTGACGGAAAATGAGCGGCGCGATCTGAGCGCGCGCCCGGACCGCGCGTTGGCGCTAGCAGGACGCTTTGCCGCGAAGGAGGCTGCTGCCAAAGCTC
>DASYCR010000371.1:0-1534 GCA_036500095.1 Polyangiaceae bacterium | reverse complement strand
GCCATCGCCGCGGGCATGGATGACTACATCACCAAACCACTGAAGCCGAGGCTGCTCAAAGAAGCGATCGAGCGTTGGTGGCCAAGCGAGTCACTCGCGCCCAGCGCGTTCAACACCTCGTCGATCCCGGTCGGCGCGCTGCGCGACGATGACGGCGCGCTCGACCCAAACGTGCGCCGCAGTCAGAGCGTTTTGCGCGTGTTCTTGCGCCACGTGCCCGCGCAGATCGACGCCATCGTCGAAGCCGTCGCAGCCGGCGACCCGGAAGCGCTACGCTTGGCAGCGCACAAGCTGAAGGGCGGTTGCCTCTCCGTCGGCGTGCCGCGCATGGCCGCGCTGTGCGCGGAGCTCGAGGAAAACCCGGCCCAGCCCGCGCCGCTCGCCGAAGAGCTCGTGCGCGAATTCGCCAAAGTGCAAACGCGCCTAGCAGAAGCCGCCGAGCGCAAGACCGCCTGAGCGACCGGCATTCGACGGGCCGGCTGACTGCAGCCCAGCGTGAAATTTTGCGCTGGCGGGCGGTACGCCCGAGCATGCCGCCTTAGCCGCGGCGATCTGCGCCGCGTTGCTCGCTCAGCTACGCGGCGGCAGCTGTCGCGTGTTCACCTCGGACCTCCGCGTTCGCGTGCTAGCCACTGGCCTCACCGCTTATCCCGATGTCTCGGTCGTATGCGGCGAGTTGCAAAGAGATCCCGAAAGCGACTCGACCGTGACCAATCCCAAGTTGCTCGTCGAAGTGCTGAGTGACGGCACCGCCGCTTACGATCGCGGAGAGAAGCTCGAGCAATACAAACGGATCGAGTCGCTCCAGGTGGTCTTGCTGTTCTCCCAAACGTCGCGCCGGGTCGAGCTGCACGAACGCGCCGGTCAAGGTTGGCGAACCGTGGTCTTGACGGCGAACGACCGCGTGCCGTTGCCGAGCATCGGAGCCGAGCTACTGCTGGAGTCGATCTACGCGGACGCCGAGCTCTAACCGGACGCCGCGTCAGCGGCCGGTACTTGGATTTTGTTGATGGTCACGCGGCGCGGGCGCGCGGCGGCGCAGCCTTCGGCGACGAGCTCGCCACGAGCGCTTCGAGGCGCGTCGGCTTCGGGTTAAAAGCGGAAATTCTGTCCGCGTTCCGAGCCGCGAATTCTGATCGCGAAGCGCCGCTGCTGCAGCTTTGGCGGCATCCGACGCCGAAGGCTTTGCTGCTCAGTGACGCCAAGGTGACCATCAACTCAACATTTAATGGGGAAAGAGGGGCATTCGTTGCCCTCGCCTGGGTGCGGCGCTACTCCGGGCGGGTGAGAGATCGAGATCCCGAAGCCATCGTCGTGCGCGGGGCGCGCGAGCACAATCTGAAGAACGTCACGATTTCGATCCCGAAGAAGAGCTTGGTGGTGATCACCGGCGTCTCGGGCAGCGGCAAATCGTCACTCGCGTTCGACACCATCTACGCCGAGGGCCAGCGCCGCTACGTGGAGAGCTTGTCCAGCTACGCGCGCCAGTTCTTGGGTCAGATGGACAAGCCCAAGTACGACACCATTCGTGGGC
>DASYCR010000370.1:0-8974 GCA_036500095.1 Polyangiaceae bacterium | reverse complement strand
GCCCGTCGCGTGCGCGAGAGCCGCGCGCGCGCTGCTGAGCGCGTCATTCTGCAGCTTGGCGCGCTCGTTGAGTCGAGCCGCCGTCACGGACGTCTGCTCGTCCGCCTGTTCGTTGGCCGCGAGCCGCTCGAGCGCCCACAGCGAAAGTCCCGGATCCGAGCGGCGCTCTTCGGCGAGCACCACCAATTCACGCAGGCACGCCACGCGCTCCGCGCCGCCCGG
Organism: Polyangiaceae bacterium; assembly: GCA_036500095.1. Classification (GTDB taxonomy): domain Bacteria; phylum Myxococcota_A; class Polyangia; order Polyangiales; family Polyangiaceae; genus PMG-095. Next base: position 8,752 of record DASYCR010000370.1, on the reverse strand, counting down.
CGCGGCCTCGCCTACGCGGATCAAAGCCTCCGCCAGCGGAGAGAAATCGCGCGTCGCCAGAGCGTACGCGTTTAGCTCGTGCTTCGCCTCCGAACAGCCGGGGTCAGCGACCAGCGCGTCGATCCAGGCATCGACCGCGCGCTCCGGCCGCCCGAGTGGGCCGGCGTACATGCGACCGAGCGCCAAGCGCGCACGCGCTCGCTCGCGCCCCGCCTGCATGTCGCACGCGAGCTCGAGCCGCGCCGCGAACAGCTCATGCAGGCCGCTCCGCTCGAGCAGCTCGTCGAAGCCGGGCGCGGGACCAAGCTGGTCCGCCTCGCGGAGCTCGATCGCGGCGAGCACGCTCTTGAGATCGAGCTCCGCGTCCAGATTGGCGTCGAACGCCGCGCCGAGCGCGCGCGGCAGATCGCCTTCCTGAATCGCGTCGCGCATGCGCCGCACGTGCACCGCGCCGCCCTTTTCACCCAAGCTGCGGCCGTGCGCGCGACGCACTTCGTCTGCCGCGCCGACGCGACCGCGGCTCACGAGGGCATTCGCGAGGCGATCGGCCGCGGGCGGATACTCGGGCGCCATCTCGACCGCGCGCAGCAGGTCTTCGAATGCGCTGGATTTCTCGCCCAATTGCTCGCGTCGCTCCGCGGCGTCCAGGTACGCTTGCGCGGCGGCTTCGGACGGCACGACGCCCGGAGCCCAAGCCGCGAGCGCGCCGAGCTGCTCGAGCGCGAGCGCTTCGTGAGGATGCTCGCTGGCAGCGCGCGAGAGCGCTTCGCGCTGACCCTCGGCGTCGCCCGCGCGCCCGAGCAAGACGGCGATGCGCATCCAGAGTCCAGCCGCCTCGGCGCCTTGGCGCGCGTTGGTCAATGGGCGGAGTGTGATCGCGGCGAGCGATGGCTCGCCGAGGCTCGCGAACCAACCCGCGAGCTCCTCGCGCAGCACCGGATCCTCGCCGAGCAACAGCGAACGACGACCGATGCGCGTCGCGGACTCGAGCTCGGTGCCGCGCGCCGAGAGAGCGCGGGCGAGCGACGCGGCCGCGAGGCGCTCGCCCGCTTCGTCGCCGTGCGCGCTGGCAGCGGCCAGACGCGCGCTCTGCGCGGCGAGCTCCGCGCGCGGCCCCATGCGGTGCGGTACCGGCGGGTCGAGCTCGTAGCGCTGGAGTGCGAGCGACGCCGCAGAGCGCGGCCCCTCGCGCCCGAGCCACTCGGGTGGCGGCAACGTCCGCCGCGCGGGAACCGCCGAACGAACGGGCTCGGAGCCGTTCGTGTCGTCCGAGTTCTCGTGCGGATCCGTGGGCGAATTCGGGTTCATCGACCGTGAGCTGAGGGAGGAGGACCTGGGGGGGACAAAAAAGGCGGCCGGTGACTCTGGGCCCGCGCCGGCACACTATAGCGAAACTAGGCTTGTCCCCGGCATCCCTCGCGGATTAGCCTGAGGGGGCCGTACCGGGTTCCCGGACGGTGGAGGCCCAATGCGACGTTCGTCTGATCCCGCCCGCTCTTTCCTGTCCCTCCTGCCCTTCCGGGTGTGCGTTGCCGCCCTCGGGGGCGCCGTGTGCTTCGGCTGGCTGGCACCGGACGCGGCCGCGGCGGACAAACCGGCCGCCGCTCCAGCCAAGGCCAAAGCGGGCAAAGACGCCAAGGACGAGCCCGGCAAACCGGACAAGAAGACGCGCGACGCAGCGCGCGCCGCCTTCGGTGACGCCGAGAAAGCCTACGCCGCTGGCGACTTCCAAGCAGCCTTCGATCACTACCGGAAAGCCAACGATCTAATCCCCGCCGCCGCGGCCTCCTACAAGATGGCCAAATGCCTGGACCAGCTGGGCAAGACGGACGACGCCATCAAGGCCTACGACGCGCTGTTCGCCGACCCCGGCATCGACAAGCTAAGCGCCGACAAGCTAGACGACGCCAAGGCGCGGCTTGCCGATCTGAAGTCCAAACAGGTCGGTCAAGTGAGCGTCACTACGAACCCCGCTGGTGCCACCGTATCGGTCGATGGCGTCGCTCAAATGGGTGAGACGCCGATGGTGCTCAAGCTTGCTCCGGGCGAGCACACCATCAAGGTGGTCGAAAAAGAGTTCGAGGCCAAAGAGCTCAAAGTCGACGTGAAGGTCGGCGACAAATCCGAGCAAAAGCTGGACCTCGTCCCGCTCCCGCTGCCCGCCGTGGAGCCCGCAGCAGCCGAGCCCGCCGCGGCTCCGGCGACCGCTCCCCCCGCAGCCCCGGCGTCAACGGAGCCGCCCAGCAAGGTGCCCGCCTACGTCACGCTCGGCATCGCGACCGCGGGTGCCATCGTCGGCACGATCTTCGGCGTGCAAGCGCTCCAGAACAAGAGCGACTTCGACAAGAACCCCACCACCAAAAAAGCAGACGACACCGAGCGCTCTGCGCTGATCGCCGACATGGCCTTCGGCGTGGCCGTCACGCTCGGCGTAACCGGCATCGTGCTGCTCACCAGCGGCGGCGACGACTCGACCGCAGCGCCCAAAAACGCCAGCCTGAAACACCTACCGAAGAAGGCTACCCTGACGCTCGCGCCGTACGCCGGGCCCAAGAGCGCCGGGGCGGCGGCTCTTCTTAATTTCTGAGAGTGGTCGCTACCGCTTCGCCTGGCGACCCATCCGCGCAGCAAGCAAGCAGGCGCCGGCCTCGCCGGTTCTCATCAGCCTCGCTATTTCTCTCGGTCGTGATCTGATCGTGCCAAGGACCGTAGATGGTGTTCCAGCTCGATTCTTGCGAATCGAGCCTTTGCTCACAGTGCGTCTCCAGACGCGACCTGAAGAGATCTCGAAAGCCTCGAAGGGCCTCGCAGGTCGCTTCTCGAAGGGCCTCGCGGATCGCGCAGCTCGATTCGTAAGAATCGAGCCCGGAACCACACCCGCAGTCTTTGGCACGATCAGATCCCACCCCTTCGGGTGCGTCGAAGCGCCCCGATCGAAGCGAGTAGCCGAGCTCACGAGAACCGGCGAACCCGGCGCCTACTTTCCATCAAACGGATAACCCGCCAAGCCACGCTAGTCACAACTACTCAAACAAAAACCCGCCAAGCGACACCCGTCACAACTACTCAAAAACAAACCCTCAATGCTTTTCGTCCAGGAGCTCTTCGATCAGAGCGCGCTTTGCGCCCTCCGCGGCGGGCATGGCGGGGCTGCTCGCGACCTTGATCTGGCGCAGGGAAACGGAGCCGATCACCGAGCCGCTCGGCGCGCGGCGATCGTACTCACGCACGGGAGCGGGCGCCTGGGTTGCGCTGTCGGGTGAGCGATGCGTGGGCGCTAGGTCGTCCGCGACCGTGGTGCTCGGCACAGGTTCGCGCGCGGCGGCGAGTTCGGCGATCAGCGTCACGATCTGGGCGGAGAGATCCGCGACGCGCTCACGCAACGCTTCGAGTACGCGATCTTGGTCACTCAGGATTTCGGCCAAGAAGCGATCTTGCTCGACCGTCAAGAACTGACGCTCGCGACGCGCTTCGCTCTTGGCGCGCTCGAGCGCGCCGTCCAAGAGGTCGACGCGTTGCTTCAAGATCGCTTGCTCCGCCTCGCTCTGCGCGAGCTGGGCGTGCAGGGCATCGAGCTCTTGCAAGAGCAGCGTGTTCGCTTCCCCCGCGCTGCTCGCGGCGCTGCAGGCGTGTCGCAGGCCACGCTCGAGCACGGCCAGCTGCGCCTCCGATGTGGCCACGGCCAGCACGGCCCGCTCCAAGTGCTCGAGCCCCCGCAAGGCAGGCGCGCCTTCTTCACGCTCGCGAGCCGGCGGCACGCCGCTTTCGCTCACCGTGTTGCGGCTCACTCGCAGGCTGGACGAGTCCGGGCTCGGTTCATGGTCGGACGTATCGTCGCCACGCTGCCCGTCGGGCTTCGCATTCATGGGTACCATTGTGTGCTCTTGTCGGTCATTGTGGGACAAAAAGCAAGGGGGCTCGCGTGGGAAGTCAGCGCTCGACTCCAATCGATCCCGATCCCCCTCGTTGCCGAAAGAGATCGGGCTCGGCTCCATTGCGGTATTATTTCCTATGCGTGACCGCGCTCGTCGCGCGCACGCCACCGAGCCGTTGCGTCGCGGCGTTGTGAAAACGCGAGCTACTTGAAGGCAATGACGGCGAGCGCGATCACCGAAACGCCGAGAACGAGCAACAGTCTGCTCAACTTGGCCGCCGAGGCTAGCGCCGGGCCGCCCCCCGCGAGCCGCGCGCGTTTCAGTAGCACTTGAACGTAACCAAAGACACCGACCATCACGACGACCAAGGTGAGTTTCGCGTGAAATGCGGGGCCGCCCCAGCGCATCACCATGGCTGGTCCACGCCACAGCAACATCCCAACCCCGCTCAGGATCAGGAGCCCGAGCCCGATGCTCGCGTTCTTGCTCACCACCACCGCGCGCAGCATGAACTTGGCGCGCTCGTCCGCCGGCATACTCTTGCTCGCGAAGGCGAGCGTGAAGAGCGCAAAGCTCGCGCCAACACCCAGCGACAACCCGACGAAGTGGGTGATCAGAAGAAGCTCGTTCATGGTTCTGTCCTCGAATGTAGTCGCTCGGGGGAGTCGCGCGTGATGGCTCGCGATGCTCTACTGAAAACGTTTGTGAATGGCGTCCACGACTTCCCCGTACTTGGCGGGGAGCATCACGGGAGGATTCGCCAGAGTCGCGTTGACGCCGGCGATGCTCTGGTCGTGATAGCGCACCTTGAACTCGGTGAATTTGAGGCCGCTGGCGGTGGAGATGCACACGACCTTTTCATTTTTCTGAATCACGCCGCGCGCCACCAGCTTCTCGAGAGCGGCCAGCGCGACCGCCGTGTGCGGGCAGGTGTACATACCCGTGCGATCCGCGCGCGCCGCGGCGTCACACAGCTCTTGCTCACTCGCTTGCTCGACGATGCCGTTCATGTTGTCGAGCGCGAGCATCGCGCGCGGGGCGCTGACCGGATTGCCGATTTGAATCGCGGTCGCTTGCGTCGGCTTGGCCTGGATTGGGTCGACGGTGCGCTTGCCCGCGGTCCAGGCGCGGTACAAAGGGTTGGCGTTTTCGGCCTGCGCGACGCACAGGCGCGGGTAGCGCGAGATCACGCCGAGCTCGCGCATCATCTTGAAACCGGCGTAGAGCGCCGAGGCGTTGCCTAGGTTTCCACTGGGCAGGACGATCCAATCCGGTACCTGCCAATCGAACTGCTGCACGATCTCGATGCCGACGGTTTTCTGTCCCTCGAGCCTGAGCGGATTCATCGAGTTCGCGAGATAGACAAGGCCCGCGGCCGACAGCTCTTGCACGATCGCCATGCAGCCGTCGAAGTCCGTGTCGAGACCCAGCACGAGCGCGCCGTGCGCGACCGGTTGCACGAGCTGCGCCGTAGAAATCTTGTCGCGCGGCAAGAGCACCACCACCGGCAAGCCCGCGGCGGCCCCGAACGCGGCGAGCGACGCGCTGGTGTCACCCGTGGACGCACAGGCGATCGCCTTCACCTTGAGCCCTTCATGGATGGCTTTGCGCACCACGCTGACCAGCACGGTCATACCGAGATCCTTGAACGAGCCGCTGTGACTATTGCCGCACAGTTTGACCCATAGATCCTGCACGCCGATCTCGCGGCCGTAGCGTTCGGCCCAAAACAGATTCGTGCCGCCTTCGTACATCGAGACGATCAGCTCGTCCGGCAGCTGCGGCATCACCCACTCGCGCTTACCCCACACGCCCGACCCATACGGCCACTGATTTTGCCGATAGCGGTCGTCGAACAGCTTCATCCAAGCGGGGCCGCTGCGATCGCGCAAGGCCTCCATGTCGTGCACGACCTCGAGCAGGCCGTTGCACTTTGGGCAGCGGTAGATGGGGCGCGTGACCGGCCAGGACCCTTCGCAACCGGCGAAGCAGCGGAATTCGGACGAGTAAGGCACGGGCGGACTATAGCCCCTCCCGTGAGCGAAAACGAGGCGCGCTAGTCACCACAAAAAAGCCATCCGGCGTCGCGCGGCGGACAGCGCGCTTTGTGCGCGCCCGCGACCGTCGTAGGCCGCGGCCTGATGTCCTCGAGCTCATCGCTCGTGCTCACGCGCCCGACGGCCGACGCTCGGCGCGTGGTCGCCGGCTTGCCACTCGCGCTGCGCTTGGTTTTGGACGCGCAGCAGGCCGGCGTGAACAGGATCGTGCTGGGCGCCGGGAACGAGGAACTGCGCCCGCTGCTGGCGGACGCGCGCGTGCGCACGGCGATCGACAGCGAACCGCTTGCAAACGGCGTCGTGTTCAGCGTGCCGGCGAATTTTGTGCTGCCGCGCGGCCTGTTCAAGGCTCTGCTCGAACGCGGCAGCTCTTGCGATCTGGCGAGCGAACGCGTCGTCTACGAAGCTCCCTTTTCCTTCCAGCCGATCGAGGTTTCCGACGGACCGAGCGCGGGCTTGGCCGAGCGCCGCCTGTTTCGCGCATTGCGCAAGCCGCAAGACGGTTGGACCTCGCGCTACCTCAATCGTTACATTTCGCTCGCCTTGTCGCGCTGGCTCGTGAAAACGCCGCTCACGCCCAATCAGGTCTCGGTGGGCATTCTGGGCGTGGGGCTGTGCGGCGCTTACGAAGCGAGCGTGGGCGGGTACTGGCCAACCTTGCTCGGCGCGTTCTTGTTCCAGGCACAGAGCGTGCTGGACGGCTGCGACGGCGAGATGAGTCGCGTCAGCTACCGCGGCTCGCACGCCGGGGAATGGCTCGACACGGTCGGCGATGATCTGACCAACTATGGCTTTTTTTGCGGCGCCGCGCTCGGGCTGTACAAGACGAGCCACAACCCGCTCTACCTGGCGGCCGGCGCGGTCACCGTGCTGTCGGGCCTGATCGGTAGCGGCCTCGAGTACCGCTACTTGATTCGCATCGGTTCGGGGGATCTCTTGAAATATCCGCTCAGCCAAGGCCAGGGCACCGGGCGCTTCGCGTTCATTCAACCGCTCTTCAAGCGAGACACGTTCGTGTTCATGACCTTGTGCGCCGCGGCGTTGTCGCTGCTGGGTCCGATGCTGTGCGTGTTCGCGGCCGGCGCGCTGGGCGTCTTGATCGGGGTGCTCAAGACCGAGCTCCGCCTGGCCCGCGAGGGCCGCCGCAGCAACGAGGTCGAACGGTGAGAGTGCTGCGCGGAGCGCTGGTCGCTCTGGGCGCGTTCTGGGTCGCTCCTGCCGTCGCACAACTGCGCGACGGCGCGACCATCACCACCAGCCGCTATACGATCGACCTGTATCAGGGGCCCGTATTGGCGGGCACGCGCGTGATCGGCTTGGGCGGCGCGTTCGTCGCAATCGGCGAGGGCGTCGACGGCAATAGCCAGAACCCCGCGGCGCCCGCGGTGCGCACACCCGAATCCAATAGCCACATCGACTACGATCTCGGTTTCGGCCTCACGTTCCCGGCCACCTTGAAGAACTCGGATTTCTTCAACTCCGGGCGGCGCACGAACCTGGCCAGCACTTCGCAGACGCCGACGAACAGCATCTTCGATCAAGCGCGGGCCACCCTCAGCTTGTCGGGTTTTGCGTTCCTGAACGCCGAAGCCAACGCGCAGATCGGGCGTTGGGGCTTCGGCCTCACCGCGGATCTCCAAGAATACTCGCTCAGCCGCACCACCAGCGACCGCTTGCTGGCGCAGATCGCGGTGGTGCACGCGCAGCTCGCTCATGCTTTCGCCGATCATCAGCTGATGGTCGGCATCGGGACGCGCTCGGTGACGATGTCCGTGCAGAACCAAAACGTGAGCGACGCGCAGCAGCGCACGCTGTTCAGCACCACCGGCGCGGGCTTCGAAACAGGCTTCCTGTGGCGGCCGAACGAGCAGCACTTCCGCATCGGCGGGGCGTTCCGCACCGCCGTGACCAGTCGCGCTACCGACAGCGCGGCGCCGATCCTGTACCAAGACGACCCCGACAACCAATTGTACTTGCCGCAACACGTCTCCTTGCCCTGGGATCTGAATCTCGGCTTCGCCGTCCAGCTCGGGCCGCGACCGTTCAATCCGCGCTGGGTGGATCCGGAGGACGAGCTCGCGCGTTTGAAGCGATTTTTGCGCTGGCGTGAGCTCGAACGCGAGCGCCGACGACGCTTCGAGCTCGCTCGCACAGAACTCGAACAAGGCGACGTGCAAGCCGCGGCGCGGGCACTCGACGTCGAGCTCGGCACCGAAGCGTTGCTCGACGAGGGTACGCTGGAGCGCGCCGAACTGCGGCTCGATCAAGAGACTCGTCGCAAAAATCTGGCGCAAGCACGGTTCCGCATGCTGGTGACGACCTCGCTCGTGATAACCGGCCTGGTGCCGGACGCGGTGGGCGTCGAATCGTTTCTGGATCGGACCGTGCAACGCTCCGGTCAACGCATCAGCCTCTCGCCGCGCATCGGTGTCGAAACGGAGACGGTGCCGGGCTGGCTCACGCTGCGTTCGGGCAGCTATATCGAGCCGTCGCGCTTCCTGAGCGGCAACGAAGGCGCGCGGGTGCACCTGACGCTCGGCCTCGATCAGCGGCTGTTCCCGTGGCGCGTCTTCGGGCTCTGGCCGGAGGGTAACATTTGGCGGGCGAGCGGATCGCTCGATGCGGCCCGCAACTATTTCGGCTGGGGCGTCGCGATCGGCATTTGGCATTAGATCGCATCTTGCTCCGTGGAAGAGAATCGCTTCACGGGCTCTTGTCGGCACGCTCGGTGAAAGGTCTCCGGGCGAGGCCGGGGCCCCACTCGGCCGCGAGCCCATCGGGCTGCTACATCGCGCTTCGCGCGATGGCCCTCGCGCTTGG
>DASYCR010000369.1:0-4209 GCA_036500095.1 Polyangiaceae bacterium | reverse complement strand
CGCGGCTGGATCGGCGACAGCCCCTTCATCCTGCTCGATTGCGCGCGCATGCGCGGCCTCGGCTGGGCACCCAAGCTGACCATTCAACAGGGCATTTTGCGCACGCTCGCTTACTTGCGCGAAAACGCCTGGCTGTGCGAGTCGAGGGCGTGAAGCGATGAACGTATGCGTGTACGGGCTCTGGCACCTGGGCTCGGTGACCGCAGCCTGCCTGGCGGACTGGTTTCCGACCATCGGTTTGGATCCGGATGGCTCGATTACCGCCGCTCTGAGCGAGGGGCGACCGCCGCTGTTCGAGCCAGGGCTCGCGGAGCTCGTGCGCCAGGGACTATCCTCCGGGAAGCTCGCTTTCACGAGCGATCTGGCGCGCGTGGCCAGCGCCGATCTGGTTTGGGTTACGTTCGACACGCCCGTCAATCAAGACGACGTTGCGGATCCCGACTTCGTCGCGACCCGCATTCAAGAGCTGTTCCCGCACTTGCGCGACGGCAGCGTCGTGCTCGTTTCCTCGCAGGTCCCCGTCGGGTTCTGCGCCAAGCTGGAGCACGCTTTTTCTGCGGTGGCTGACGGGCGCCAGATCGAGTTCGCCTGCAGTCCCGAGAATCTGCGGCTCGGACGAGCGATCGAGGTGTTTCGTAAGCCCGAGCGTGTGATCGTCGGCGTGCGGGGCGCGGCCGCGCGTTCACGCCTCACGGAGCTCCTCGCGCCTCTGAATTGCCCTATTCAATGGCTGGGCGTCGAGTCCGCCGAGATGACGAAGCACGCGCTCAACGCGTTTCTCGCGACGTCTGTCGCCTTCATCAACGAGATCGCCACCGCGTGTGAAGCGACCGGCGCCGACGCGAAAGAGGTCGAGAGCGCACTCAAGAGCGAGGGGCGGATCGGACCCAAGGCGTACCTGAGCCCGGGCGGCGCGTTCGCCGGAGGGACGCTGGCCCGTGACATCGCGTTCTTGCTCGCGGCCGGTTCGCGGCTCGGCTTTGCCACGCCGCTGCTCGCCGGAGTCAAGCAGAGCAACGACGTTCATCGGGGCTGGGCGCGGCGGCGACTGGCTGAGCTGCTCGGTGAGCTACGCGGTAAGAACATCGCCGTGCTCGGCCTCACCTACAAACCGGATACGGACACGCTGCGACGCTCGGAAGCGGTGGAGCTCTGCCGTTGGCTCGGCGAGCAGGGCGCGCACGTGCGCGCCTTCGATCCAGTCGTCAAGCACAAGACCAGCGAGCTCCCGGCTGAGCTCGAGCTATGCGCCAGAGTCGACGACGCCCTGCGCGGCGCAGAGGCCGTCGTGATCGCCACGCAGTGGCCGGTCTTTCGCGAGCTGACTAGCGAGCGCATTGCCGCGGCGTCGGCAAACCCGTTGGTGCTGGACGCCAATCGATTTCTCGCCGGCAATCTGGCAGGCGATGCGCGCCTTCGTTACCTTGCCGTGGGCGCGCCGCGCCGGGAGAAGTGAGCCAAGTCATGAAGCTGTCCGGAAAGAAGATCCTGATCACGGGCGCCAGCCAGGGCTTCGGCTTGGCGGTGGCGGAGCGTTGCTTGGCGGAGGGCGCGGACGTCGCCGTTTGCGCGCGCTCCGGCACGCAGCTGGATCAAGCGGCTAACTCGCTGCGAGCGCGTGCCGGCAAGAGCCAGCGCGTGTTCGCGCGGGCTGCCGACGTATCCGATGCCGCAGAGGTCAAGCAGCTCGTCGAAAGCGCAGTCGGCGAGCTCGGCGGTCTCGATGGCCTGGTCAACAACGCCGGTGTCTACGGCCCCAAGGGCCTGATCGAGGAAGTAGACTGGCTGGAGTGGGCCAGGGCGATCGAGATCAACTTGTACGGCACCATCCTGCCGTGTCGTGAGGTGTTGCCGAGGTTTCGCGCGCAAGGCGCCGGCAAGATAGTCAATCTTTCCGGCGGGGGAGCGACCGCGCCCCTACCGCGACTGAGCGCATATGCTGCGTCCAAGGCCGCAGTCGTTCGCTTTAGCGAGACGCTGGCAGAAGAGCTGCGCGGGACGCAGATCGACGTGAACGCCGTCGCGCCAGGCGCGCTCAACACGCGCCTGCTCGACGAAGTGATCGCGGCCGGGCCGGAGAAGGTCGGTCAGAGCTTCCATGAGCGCGCGCTCAAGCAACGGGACGACGGCGGAGCCCCGCTCGACAAGGGCGCCGCGCTGTGCGCTTTCTTGCTCTCGAGCGAGAGCGACGGCATCAGTGGTCGGCTGCTGAGCGCCGTCTGGGACCCCTGGGCGGAGCTGCCGGCGCGGCGCGCGGAGTTGATGGCCGGCGATATCTACACACTACGCCGTATCGTTCCCAAGGATCGCGCACGGAATTGGGGTGAGCCATGAGGTTCGCGATCATCGGTTGCGGGCTGATCGGCGGCAAGCGCCTGCGCTCTTTGCGGCCGGAGGACTCTGTCGTGGCGGTCGCCGATCCGATCCTGGAGCGCGCGCAAGCGCTGGCCGCACAGGCACGCGGCGCGGAAGCGTCCAGCGACTGGCGAGCGGTCGTCGAACGGCCCGACGTGGACGCCGTGTTCGTCGCGACCAGCAACGACGCGCTCGCGACCGTGACCCTTGCCGCCGTCGAGGCCGGTAAACACGTGCTCGTCGAAAAGCCGGCGGCGCGCACGCCCGAGGAGCTCGAGCCGATCATCCCTCTCGCGGAGAAGCGCGACGTATGCGTGCAGATTGGCTACAATCACCGCTACCACCCCGCCTTTCAGCAGGCGCGCAAGCTGTATGAAGCGGGCGCGCTCGGTCCGCTGATGTACGTGCGCGCGCGCTACGGACACGGCGGTCGCGTCGGCTACGACAAGGAGTGGCGTGCAAATCCGGCGCTGTCAGGCGGCGGAGAGCTGCTCGATCAAGGGCTCCACCTGATCGATCTGTCACGCTGGTTCCTAGGCGATTTCAGCGACGTGCAAGGTCACGTAGCGACGTTCTTCTGGGACATGCCGGTCGAGGACAACGGCTTTCTCTTGCTGCGCAACGACGCGGGCTGCGTCGCTTTTTTGCACGCAACCTGGACCGAGTGGAAAAACACGTTCTCTTTCGAGGTCTCCGGGCGCGACGGCAAGCTTCACGTCGAAGGTCTCGGCGGTAGCTACGGCGTGGAGCGGCTCAGCTACTACAAGATGAAGCCAACCATGGGCCCGCCCGAGACCACGATCTGGGAGTACCCAGGGGAAGACCTGTCGTGGCGCGTGGAGCTCGAGGCATTTGCGCAGGCCATCGCCGGTCACAAGAGCTCGATGGTGGGACTCCACGACGCCCACGCCGCGCTCAGCATCGTACACCGCGTCTACGCCCTCACGCGCGAACGCAACCGAGCAAAATAACGGGTGTGTGCGACGCCGCGCTCGGCGCGACCGTGCGCGCGGGAGCTATCTGTGCTTTCCTGGCGCCCCTCTTCCCCGGTGCCCGCAAGGCAGCCGTGAGGCCTCCATGAGTGCAAGCGCGCGTGTCTTGGAAAATGCCCTAATCTCGCTGATCGTCCCCATCTACAAGGAGGAGGGCAACATTGCGCCGTTCGTCGAGCGCACCGCGCCGATCCTACGCAAGCTGGGCACGCGCTACGAAATCATCTTTTGCCTGGATCCTTCGCCGGACAACACCGAACAGCGCGTGCGTGACGCAATCGCCGCGGACCCGAATATCGGGCTGCTCGTCTTCTCGCGGCGTTTCGGGCAGCCTGCCGCTACCTTGGCGGGCCTCAAGGCGGCCAAGGGCGACGCCGTGGCCGTGATCGACGTGGACCTGCAAGACCCACCCGAGCTCTTGCTCCAGATGGTGCCACGTTGGCAAGCGGGCGCCGACGTGGTCGCCGCGCGCCGTCGTTCACGCCGAGGCGAGACGCACTTCAAGACCTGGATCTCGAGCCTGGGCTACTGGTTGATCAACCGGGCATCCGACGTGGCCATCCCCCGCGAGACCGGCGATTTCCGACTGATGTCGCGGCGGGTGGTGAATCACGTGATCGCGCTGCGGGAAAAGCATGGATTTTTGCGTGGCCTCGTCGCCTTCGTCGGGTTCAAACAAGAGTTCATCGAGTTCGACCGCTCCGAGCGCGCGGACGGCGAGGGCAAGTACAACCGCTACACGGGCAGCTTGCGCATCGGCTTCAACGGCTTGATCGGCTTTTCGAACTTCCTGCTGGACGGTACGCTTCTGGTCGGGCTCGTAGTGGCCGGCGCGGCGTTCCTGGGCGCGGTGTTCATTCTG
>DASYCR010000368.1:0-4846 GCA_036500095.1 Polyangiaceae bacterium | reverse complement strand
GCAACGCCGCCCGCACCACTCGCGCCCGAACCGGATCCTGCGCTGGCGGTCGCTGCGAGCCCGTCGTCGCGGGTGGACGGCGCGCCGGCCGCGCTCGACCCGGGCCGGCTTGCCCCGACGCCGACCGCGCGCGACGCGACTCCGCTCACGGCGCTCCGCGACGAGCCGGCGGCCGCGGAAACACCGCTCGCGGCCAAGCCGGCCATCGCGGCATTTCCCACGGATCAACCGGCGAGCAGCAGCGCGTCCGCGCTCACTGAGGAGGCACGCGCGCTCGCCAATGTGCAACGCGCGCTGCGCGAGGGCAACGGCAATCAAGCGCTCGCGCTGCTGGACGCACAGGACTCCAAGTTTCACGCGGGCGAGCTTGGCCCGGAGCGCGCGGCCGCGCGCATCGTCGCGCTGTGCGCCGTCGGACGCGTGGCAGAGGCGCGCAGCGCCGGCGCGCGGTTTCTGGCGGCTTCACCCCATTCCCCGCTGGCGGCGCGCGTGCGCGCGACTTGCGCGTCGCCTTGAGCGATTCCCAAATGGATTGCGCGGGCAAACACCATAGCCTGGTCGAACCTAACCAATAGCTTTCCGAGAGGGAGTTGCCCATGTCCAACATCACGAAAAATGCCCGAGCCCCCTGGCTCATGTTGCTCTGCTTGATGCCGAGCTTCGCGGCGGCGTGTAGCGACGCGCCCGTGTCGATGGGGACCGCACCCGGCGGTAGCGCGGGCAGTAGCAACAACGCCGGCTCGAGCGGCTCGAGCGGCTCGAGCGGGCCGAGCTGCGCGAGCAGCGATCAATGCGCGGCTCCCGCCCTCTGTGCGCTCTGTCCCAATGGCGGCAGCTCCTGCGCCACCGCCGATTGCGTGGACGGCCAGTGCGTCACGACCATCCCGCCCTGCTCGACCGGCTCGGGTGGCACGGCGGGCGCGAGCGGCGGCCCAAGCTGCACGAACAATGCCCAATGTGAGGCCCCCGGAGTCTGTGAACTGTGCCCCAACGGTGGCACCTCCTGCGCGACCGCCAGCTGCGTAAACAACGTATGCGTCACGACGATCCCGCCCTGCTCGACCGGCACGGGGGGTGCCAGCGGCTCGGGCGGCTCCGGCACAGCCGGCTCGGGCGGCACCGCGGGAGGCCCTTGCGGCGGTAGCGTCTGTGGCAGCGGCCAAATCTGCTGCGGGCCGCCGGCGTGCGGCTACTGCATCTCCGCGCTCTCGGGGGCGTATTGTCCGGACATGTGCGCTTCAGGTGGCGCCTCGGGCGCGAGCGGCGCGAGCGGCGCGAGCGGCGCGGCGGGTACCTCAGCGGGCGGCAGCGGCGGCACCGATTGCACCGCGGTATGGGATGACGTGAACCAGAAGCTCACCGCGGCGCAAGCTTGCAACAACCTATCCGGCAGCCCGGTTGCCCAGTGCCAGGGCACGGTCGAAGGCGCGTGCTGCTCGGTGCTCGTCGAGCTGCCCGGCTCGAGCCAAAGCAACGCGTATCTGACGGCTCTGAAGAACGCCAAAACGCTCTGCCCACAGGTTTGCCCCGCGATCGCCTGCAAGCTTCCGCAACCGGGCAATTGCGTGCAAGCGAGCGGCGCGAACACCGGCGCGTGTGAGTAAGCGCGGCGGTCCCGCACGGGGCGAGCTATGACATCGGGCTCGCTCCCCGATGCCCGCAATAGGACCTGATCCCGCCCCCCAAAAATCGCTCGGCCGCGCGCTGCGCCATCGAAACTATCGACTGTTCTTCGCTGGCCAGAGTCTGTCGCTGATCGGCACGTGGCTCACGCGCGTCGCGACGAGCTGGCTCGTGTATCGGCTGACGGGCTCGACGCTCGCGCTCGGGGTGGTCGGCTTCGCCGGGCAGATTCCGACGTTCGTGCTGGCGCCCTTCGCCGGCGTCTGGGTCGATCGCTGGAATCGGCATCGCGTGTTGGTCGCCACGCAGACGCTCGCCATGCTGCAATCCGCGGCGCTCGCCGCGCTCGCGCTCAGCGGCAGGATCGACGTGAGCTCGATCCTGGCTCTCAGCATGCTGCAAGGTCTGATCAACGCCTTCGACGTGCCGGCGCGGCAAAGCTTCGTCGTGCAAATGGTGAACGACCGCGAAGATCTGCCGAACGCCATCGCGCTCAACTCGTCGATCGTGAACGCGGCGCGCCTGCTCGGCCCGTCGATCGGCGGGATTTTGATCGCGATGGTCGGTGAGGGCTGGTGCTTCTTCATCGACGCGGTCAGCTACTTGGCCGTGATCGGCTCGCTTCTGGCGATGCGTATTGCACCGGTTACGCGCGCGCGCCATCAGCAGCGACTCTGGGTCGAGCTCAAAGAAGGCTTCCGCTACGCGGCCGAGTTCACGCCCATCCGCAACGTGCTGCTCTTGCTCGCCCTGGTGAGCTTCATGGGCATGCCCTACACGGTCCTGATGCCCGCGATCGCGACGCGCATCTTGCACGGCGGCGCGCACACGCTCGGCTTCTTGATGGCCGCGAGCGGCATCGGTGCGCTCGGCGGCACGCTCTACCTCGCTTCACGCAAGAGTGTGGTCGGCCTCGGACGGGTGATCGTGCTGTCGAGCGCCGGCTTCGGGCTCGGCCTCGTGGCATTTTCGCGCTCGCACTCGTTCTGGCTGTCGTTCGCGGTGCTGATCCCGACCGGGCTCGGCATGATGGTGCAGATGGCAGCCAGCAACACCGTCGTGCAAACATTGGTGGACGAAGACAAGCGCGGCCGCGTGATGAGCTTCTTCGCGATGGCGTTCTTCGGGACGCTCCCGTTCGGCAGCCTGTTCGCCGGTGCGATGGCCGATCGTTTCGGCGCGCCGAACACGGTCGCGATCGGCGGCCTGACTTGCATCGGCGGTGCCTTCTTGTTTCACCGCGCGCTGCCCGCGCTGCGGCGGCTCGCGCGGCCCGTCTACGTGCGGCTCGGTATCTTGACCGACGTGGCGGACGAGTAGGCCGATCGTGCCAGAGTCTCGAGCAGTAAGCGCTATGCGCTGAGCGCCTGCTCGCGGCGGCGCCTCACGCCTAGCGCGAGACCCGACACCAGAACCAGCCACGCGAGGTGCGCGTCCCGATCCGTCGCGCCGACACGACAGCCGCAGCTCGCTTTGGGCGGGATGAGCTTCCCACCCGTAACGCCCGCGCCGCCGCTCGCATTCGCGCCGCCGCTCGCATTCGCGCCACCGCTCGGGTTCGCGCCGCCATCCGAGCTGCCTACGGCTCCGCCGCTGGTCGAGCTCGCGCCGCCGCTGCTCACGAGCGAGCCGCCGCTGCTGGTGGTTCCACCGCTGGTCGAGCTCGTGCCGCCGCTCGCGCTGCTGCCCGCGGCGCCGCCGCTGCCGTCGACGCACACGCCGCCCATGCACACCGCGGTACCTGGGCAAACGACGTTCGTGCACGCCGCGTCACCGCAATGCCCACTCGTGCCGCAGGTGAGCCCGGCAGGACACGTGCGACACTTGCAATCGACCAAGCACACGCCATTTTCACAAACGCGATCGCTCGCGCAGCTGACGCCCGCGCACGGATCGATGCAGCGACCGAGCTCGCAGCGCTGACCCGCCGGGCACGCGACATTGGCGCAGGCAGCCACACACCCGCCCGCTCTGCACACTTGACCGCCCGTGCACACGACCCCGCTACATTGCGCGTCCACGCACGCGCCGGAGCTCGTCTCGCACGAAAAGCCCGCCGGGCACGGGAAGCCGCCCGTGCGACAATCGCCGACGCAGCTACCCTGAAAGCAAATGGGTTTGCTCGAATCCGTGCAGAGCCCCGCGCCGTCGTCGACCAGGCCGTTGCAGTCGTTGTCGACGTTGTCGCATGTCTCGGTGGTAGCTTGGTGCAGCGGACGACACGTCGCGCCCCCGCAGTCCGTGTTGCCGAGCGAGCAGGCGCCTTGCAGCTTGGTGTCGCAGGGTTGATTGCCGCCCGCGCAGTTCACACCGGAAACGATGAAGACGTCGTCGTTGAAGTCGCCGTCAGCCGCGCCGGCACTGGCGGTCCCCGTGACCTTCCAATCCGCGGCCGACATCGGTAGGTCTTCGAACGCCAGATAGAAACCATTGGCGTCGACCGTCGAGTGATAGACGAGCACGGTCACCCACGGCGTGCCGCTCGAGTTCTTCTGGTTGTGCGCGTAGACGGAGTATTTGGTGGCCGAACAACCCGCGCCGGCGACTCCGATGAGCGCAAAGCCAATGTCCCCTCCCGTGTACATGCTGAGAGTCCTGAGATCCCCGCTCGGAAATGCATGCGGGACCCAGCGCTTGATCGACAGATTGCGCGGGCTCAAATTGTCCCACGCCAATGGGCAAAAGCCGTCGGTCATCGGGTAGGTTCCCGTCTCGTCCACGCAATTCAATGCGCTCGCGCCGGTGTAGTCGCCGGGCACGAGCGGATAAATCAGGCTCGGATCGGGTGGCGTCGCCGGATCGGTGACGTTGTACCAACCGAGCGCCATCGGACAATTGCCGCCACGGAGCACCGGCTCCACGGTGAAACCACAGCCGGGGCCGAACGCGCCGGACGGCGTGGACGCGTTCTTGGTCGAGTCGAGTTGCTCGCGTCGCCACTTGAACAAGCCCGCGAGCGTGATCGCGTCTCCGTCCACGAACTGCGGAAAGGCGGGCGGCGAGTAGTACTGACCATAGACGATCGGCGTCGGCGCCAGATTCCCCATCGGATCGTCGTACGAAACGCTGGTCGAGGTCCAACCCCACGATTGCGAAACGAGGCTGGTTTCCGATGTGCCCACGGGCTGCGGCAGCGGGGTTTGCGCCGCGTCCGTCTGATGAACCTGCGCGCGAGCCGAGCTCGCGAAGAGCAGTGCCAAACCGAGTAACGAGCCACGCACCA
>DASYCR010000367.1:0-1569 GCA_036500095.1 Polyangiaceae bacterium | reverse complement strand
CACAAAAAAAGACCTGAGCGCAGCGCGCGCAGCAAGCGCTCGTCTCAAATGGAGACACCTGAGCGGATCGCGCGCGCTGAAGTTGGCCCGCTCGTCCCTCACTCGTTATCGATGGCCTGGTGCGGCTAGTCCGCGCGAAGGAGGCGGCCATGGTTTTCGGAGAATTGTCGATTCGACCCAGCGTCGAGGCGCGCAACCAACTCGTAGAAGACGCGATGCGCCACTACTCCGCGCTCGGGTTCGTGCATCAGACGGCCGAAGACGATCACAACGACGGCAGACACGTCACGCTGCGCGGTCGTCGCTTGGTGAACTTCGGCAGCTGCTCCTATTTGGGCCTCGAGATCGACGAGCGGGTCAAACAAGGAGCGTGCGAAGCCGTACGCCGTTTCGGTACACAATTTTCGTCGTCGCGCGCGTACGTTTCGACCGCGCTCTACGCGGAATTCGAGGCGCTGCTCGAGCAGATCGTGCGGGCGCCGCTGGTTGTCACGCAGACGACCTCGCTTGGCCACCTGGGCGTCTTGCCCGTGCTGATCAGCGAGAACGACGCGGTACTCTACGACGTGCTCGTGCACGCCAGCGTGCAGGCGGTGTTGCCGACGCTGCGGGGAGCCGGCATCGAGTGCAAGGCGGTGCCTCACTCGCACATGCATCGACTCGAGCGGGCATTGAGCGAGCTCGAACAGACGCACGAACGCGTTTGGCTCTTGCTGGACGGCGTGTACAGCATGCACGGCGACATCGCGCCGCTCGACGAGTTGTTCGAATTGCAAGCGCGCCACCCAAGGCTCCATCTCTATATCGATGACGCGCACGGCGTGAGCTGGACCGGGGCGCGCGGCGCCGGCACGGTGCTCGGCGCGCGCGCGATGCAGCCGCGTTCGGTGGTCGCGCTCGGTCTGTCGAAGGCGTTCGCCGCCTCCGGCGCGGCGTTCGTGTTCTCGGACGAGGCGACTCGGGATCGCGTGCGCCACTGCGCGAGCACGTTGATCTTTTCCGGCCCGCTGCAGCCCGCGCTGCTCGGCGCTGGCATCGCTTCCGCCAAGATTCATTTGAGCGACGAGCTCGTCACCTTGCAGCGCGCGCTGCTTCATCGGATAAGCTTGTTCAACGAGCTCTCGCTGGACGCGGGCTTGAAGATCCGCGGAGATTCGCTCACGCCGATCCGCTTCGTCGAGGCGGGGCCAGAGGAGCTCGCGACCGAGCTGGCACAGAGCGCGTTCGACGCCGGCTACTACGCGAACTTGTCGATGTTCCCTGCGGTACCGCGCCGCCGCGCTGGCATGCGCGTGATGCTCACGACCCACCAAACGGAGCAGGATATCGTGGGGCTCGTGACGACCCTGGCCGAGAGCCAGCCGCTCAGCCGCGTGCGCTGAACTACGGCTGCATTGCAAGTCACCGTGCGGGTTGGCCGGGCAAAAATTGCACTATTGCCTAACTTTTGCCGCGCGCGATCGCGCACGCCGACGCATGCTGTTGGCTAGAGGTCAGCATGGATGCATCACTCACTCTCACTCGCTTCGGCACCACGATCGTGGTCGTTTTGGCGCTCGGCTGCGCCGG
>DASYCR010000366.1:0-5365 GCA_036500095.1 Polyangiaceae bacterium | reverse complement strand
CCTTGGCGCGCGAGCTGTCGATCTCCAGTATGCCGCTCGAGGAATTTTTGTTGCGCAATCCATCCCTCGGCGGCGGTGGCGATTGTGCGGGTTGTAGCGACGCAGCTTCGAACGAAACCTGCAGCGACGATGCCGCGGGCGAATGCGCGGACACGCTGCTGTCCTGGTGCTTCGACGGTACGGAGACTCGCGTCGATTGCGCTGCGTCGAGTCTGCGCTGCGACAGCGGCGCGGACGGCACCGCAGCTTGCGTTCCCTAGCCGTTACGGAAAATATTTTACTCTCACGCGAACAGGCATGGCCGGCATTAATTCAGCTCGAGCCTGGCCGTAACGCGGGGGTGGTCTCTAGCGAACTCATGGCGCCGGCAGAGCCAAGCGAAATCTACAGCGAGTCTGTTTCGAGCAATGTGATCGTGAGCTGGTTCTCCGGTTACGTCACTCCCGAGCTCGCCGACGAGCGCCTCGTCCAGTTCCGCCCGCTGCTTGTACGGTGCTCGACGCCGACTTGGATCATGGAGCTCACGGCGATGAGCGGCTTCGATCCGCGCGCGGTCGCGGCGGGGGCCAAGTGGTTGCGCGCGTTCAAGGAGAGCCAGGGGCGGGAGATCTTGTTCATCTCCGCGCAATCCGCGGCGCGCGTGGCGGTCTCGGGCATAGCCCTCGGCATGCGCATTCCCGTGCGTTTCTTCGACGACCTGGACGAGTGCTTCAAGACCCTCGGCATCATCTTGCCCGTGCGGCGCAGCATCCCGCCGCTGCTATAAAAGGCCAAAGGGGAGCGCGGGCTCGCTCGGCCGCTGTCTTGTGGTGTATGGTGAAAAGAGCGGCCGCTGCTCGCGGGAGCCCGACCGCTGATCATGGAAGCCCCCGTTCAACCCGGCGATACGCTGGCAGGAAAATATCGCGTCGACCGCGTGCTCGGCCTGGGCGGCATGGGTATCGTGCTGGCCGCGTTCGACCTCTTGCTCGAGCGGCGCGTGGCGATCAAATTCCTGCTCAGCGAGGGCGCGCAGAATCCCGAGGTGGTGGCGCGCTTCGCGCGTGAGGCGCGCTCCGCGGCGCGCATCGAGAGCGAGCACGTGGCGCGCGTGATCGACGTCGGGTCCCTGCCCGGCGGCGCGCCGTACATGGTGATGGAGTACCTGGACGGGCAGGACCTCGCGCGCAAAGTTGCCGATCACGGCGCCTTGCCGATCGAAGACGCGGTCGACTATCTGCTGCAAGCCTGTGAAGCGATCGCCGAAGCGCACGCGCTCGGCATCGTGCATCGCGATCTGAAGCCAGCCAATCTCTTTCTCACGCGCCGCGCGGACGGCATGAACTTCGTCAAGGTCTTGGACTTTGGCATTTCCAAAGCCAGCGCGGCCGCCGGCTCGCAGCCGGACATGTCGCTGACCAAGACCGCGGCGGTGATGGGCTCGCCGCTCTACATGGCGCCTGAGCAAATGCGCTCGACCCGTCAGGTCGACGCGCGCGCCGACGTGTGGGCGCTCGGCGTGATTTTATACGAGCTCGTCTCCGGCCGAGTGCCGTTCGAGGCGACGAGCATGCCCGAGCTGTGCGCGATCGTGCTCACCGAGGCCCCGCCGTCTCTGAGCGAACGCTGCCCGGGGGCTCCAGCGGGGTTGGTCGCCGCGGTCGATCGCTGCTTGCAGAAGGATCCGGCGCTGCGCTTCGCCAACGTATCGGAGCTGGCCAACGCGCTCGCCGCTTTCGCCCCGCAAAAATCGCGCGTGTCGGTCGATCGCATTTCGCGCGTACTGCGCGCGGCCGGCGTGAACACGAGCTCGCTCGCACCCGCCGCGCCGAACTCCGGCGCAGCCACGGCGCGCACCGGCGATTCGACGAGCTCAGCGTGGAGCCCCGCCACTACCGCCGCTTCGCGTCGCTCGAGCGCGCTGAGCGCCGCGCTCGCCGTGACCGGCTTGCTGCTCACGGGAGGCGTCGCTGCGTTCCTGCTGCGCGGCCACGGCTCGAAACAGGATTCGACAGCCGCAAGCAACACAAGCGCGCCGTCCGTCCCCGCGCCGACGACCGCAAACATCGACAGCAGCGCGAAAGCGCCCGCCTCGCTCAGCGCGGAGGTGACGCCCGTGCCCGCTCCAGCGGCGGCTGCGTCGGACGGCGTCGCAGCGACCGCAAACTCGGCGCCCAGCGTGGTCCCGGCAAAGGTTGTCTCGTCGCCGACACCGGGAGCTCTGCTCGGCGCACGTCACCCCCTGGCGACCACGCCAAAAGTGAGCAAGCCGGCACCCGTGGCGGCCGCGCCTCCGCCGCCCGCCGCGCCGGCCGCCGCTCCCCCGGTCAAGAAGCGGAATCCGCTCGATATCGGCCTCAAATGAGGCTCGCGGCAATGCGCCTTCGTTCGTTGCCGGCGCTGCTGGCGTTCGCTGTCGTTCAGGTAACGAGCGCGCCGTGCTTCGCCGCCAAGCCAAAACCCAAACCCGCCAAGGACGTGCCCGCTGCGACGCCCGCGCCGCCTCCTCCGCCCGCGCCGGCGCCGGGACCGAAGTCGCTCGCGGATGCGCTGAGCGATGAGCCCAAGGCGGACTACGAAGCGGGCAAGCTCTTGTACGGTGACGGCGACTACGCCGGCGCGCGCGTGAAATTCCAAGCTGCTTACGACTTGTCGAAAGATCCGCGCTTGCTCTGGAACGCCGCGGCCTGCGAAAAGGGCATGCGCCACTACGCCAAGGTCGTCGACCTCGTGAAGCGCTATCTGGCGGAAGGCGGCGACATCATCGGCAGCGACGACCGCAAAGACGCGCAAGAGCTGCTGGCCGCGATCGACTCATTTACCGTCGGCCTCACCATTCACGTGAACGAGGCCGGAGCGCAGGTCCTGATCGACGGCGAGAACGTCGGCAATTCGCCGCTGCCCGGACCGGTCACGGTCGATATCGGCACCCGCCAGATCGAGCTGAGAAAGCCCGGCTTTTTGCCGTTTTCACAGGCCGTTCCGGTCGGCGGCAGCAGGGACGCCGCGCTCAGCGTCAAGCTCGAGCCCGAGGTGCACGAGGGCGTGCTCGACGTCAACGCGCCGGCAAACGCAGCGATTTTCATCGACGGCAAGAGCGTCGGCAGCGGGCACTTTTCGGGCAAGCTCGGCAGCGGTGGACACACGCTGCGCGTCGAGGCGCCCGGCATGCGCCCGTACCAGAGCGAAGTCGTCGTGCAAGACCGCGAAAAGCGCGGCATCGACGTGGTGCTCGAATCCGCGACGACCGCGCCCACCGGCGCGCCGCAGGAGCCAGCCGGCCCGCTGCACGGCATGGAGCTCGGGCTGCGTCTCGCGTACGGCACCGCCCAAACCAAAGCCAAGGGTTCGAACGACACCAACTATCGCAGCGAGACGGTGCACTTCGTGCCCGTGCAGCTCGATATCGGCTATCGCATCGGGCGTCCCACGTATCTCGGCGTCTACGCGCAGTACGGCGGGCTCGACAAGAGCGAGACCTGCGGTATCGCGCGCCACGGCCCGAACCCGGAGTATCCGGGCGATCCCGCGGTGCGCTACGGCTACACGGACTGCCGCATGCTCAAAGCAGGCGTCATGCTCGTCTTTCACATCCTGCCGAAAACGATCGTCGACCCTTACTTTGGCTTCGATGTCGGAGCTCACGGCTCGTTCACGAAGTATCGGAGCTTCGATCCCAAGACCGGGCTCACGACCACGGGCAACGACAACAACGGCTCGTTCCAACCAGGGTTTCAGCTCGGAATCGATGCGCACCCCATTCCGGCGCTCGGCGCGGGCCTATTCGTGCAGGGCGGACCGGACCTCGGGGGCGAGGGTCAGCCGCACGATGACGACAACGGCAATCAGAACAACGGCTGCGTAACGGGCTCCAACGGAGGCCAGGCGTGCAGCAACACGTGCAGCGGCAACTCCTGCAACAATAACTCCGACGCAAAAGTCGGGGCGCACTTCGAGTTCGGTGTGCGCGTGGCTTATACGTTTCCATGAGCATCGCGGCGTTCATCCAGGTTCTCCGGCGCGCACGGCGCACGCGCGGCGCGCTCGTCAGCGCGCTGTCCGCGCTCGCGCTGAGCCAAGCCTGTCACGGCTATTTCGGAGACGGCCCAGACCCCGCCGCGGCCGGCAGGGTCGACGCCGGGCCGAGCGGCGGCAGCGGCAGTTGCGATCCTTTGGCCAACTCGAATCTCACGCACGCACTCGGCTGCCCAAACCTGGTGGACTGCCTTTCACGCACGTGCAGCGGCACGCTGACCTCGTGCTTCGGCTCCAATTTCACGCAGGGCAATCTCAATGGCGGTCTGTGCAGCAGCGCCTTGCCGTGCTTCACCTCGCCGAACTGCGGCTGCAACGGCGCCTGCGGCTGCGATCCGAACGGCACTTGTACCACTTGCATCGCGCAAGCCGTGCAATGCGAGCACAACAATTGTCAAAGCGAGCTCGACGCCTGCAACGCCGCTGGCGGCACGGGCGGCAGCGGCGCGGGCGGCAACGGCGCGAGCGGCAACGGCGGCACGGGCGGTATCTGTAACGGTCCTGCCAGCGCGTGCACCGGCGCCACGCTGCTGGTCGACCAAGTGAACGTGAGTGATATCGCGCTCAGCACGGACACCGTGTTCTTCTCGAGCAACCAAGGGATCGCCAAGATCCTCAAGACGGGTGGCAGCGCGACGCCGCTCGGCGGCTTCGGTCAAGTGAACGCAATCGCGCTCGACCCGAGCGATTCGTCGCTGTACTTCGTGAACAACATGGGTTCGTTAGTCACGGTCGCGGCGAACGGCACGGGCCAGACGCTGACCACAATCCAATGCGGCGGGAGCCCTGGCGACGTCGCGCTCGACGGCTCGCTCGCGTACTTCACGACGGGCGGCTCGCTCGCGAGGTTCGACCGACAACTCAACATCGGCGGCATGCTCGCGAGCGACGTTTTCAACGGTCAGATGGGCAACGCGCGCGTCGCGCTCGACGCGAACAACGTCTACTACATCGGCCAGGCCACCGGCGGCGGCGGCGCCACGACGGTGAACGGCGCCGCGCGCACGGCGCCCGTCACGAGCGGCATGGGTTGCCAAACGACCCCCGGCACGGTGCTCACCAACTCGCAGGGCACGATTGCCGCGCTGATCGGCGACGCCAGCACCCAAATGCTATTTTTCAGCGAGTTCGGCTCGAATGGACTCACGCAAACTCTGACTATCCAGGCGATCGTATCGCCCTCGCTCGCCACGTCTTCTCCCGTGTTGCTCGCGAGCGAAGTACCGAGCGCGAACGGCAACGCCGGTCAAATAGGCGGCGCGCTCGCGAGCGACGGCACGTACTTGTACTTCGGCAGCTTTGACGGCATCTACCGCGTGATGATCGGCGGCCCCAACTGCACGCCGGACAT
>DASYCR010000365.1:0-4403 GCA_036500095.1 Polyangiaceae bacterium | reverse complement strand
CGTCGAGCAGCGCGGCTTGCGCGGTTGGATCGAAGCGGCCGCCCTGCTCGGTATTGATCGTGTGGAAGTAGTCTTGAACCTTCGTGCGATCTGCGGTGCGGAACAAGAATCCCGTGCCCAGCATGCCACCGGCGTTCGACGGCGTGTCGCGCGGTCCTTGCGCGAATAGCCACGTCACGGCGTCGCTGCGGCCCTCCATGTGGCACGTGGCGCAGGCAATCCAATGATCGGTCGTGATTGGATAGGCGCTGCTGTTGGCGGAGTTGAACAGCTCGAAGCCGAGCCGGAGCTGCGCCGGCATTGGATCCGCGTTGAGCCGCGGGATCGCGCTGCCGTCGAGTGTCAGCTCGAGAGCGCCGCTCGTGCGATCGAGCTTCAACACGGCGACGTCGGCCGAACCACGCTCGTCGACGTAGGCGAAGTTTCCGTCCGGCGAAAGCGCGATGCCATCGGGAAATTTACCGGGCAAGGGGCGCGCGAGTGAGCTCTCGACGTGCCGCGTCGCGTCCAGCACCATCACGTCCTCGCTGTTGGCGTCGAGCACGAGCGCGTAATCACCCGTCGGAGTGAATACGAGCGCGTGCGGTCCCGACACGACGTCCGCGAACGCGCCGTCGACCCCAGGCACGTCCTGCGCGTCCGTGGTCAGGGTTTGTTGGTATGTGCCGTCGCTTTGCAACCAGGAAACGGCGGGAAATGCCGTCGATTCGAAGTTGAGCGCGGGCTGCGCGGTGTCGGTGCCGAGCAGCGTGTGCAGGACCCAGAGCTCGTTCGTGCCGGGGCGCGCCGCTAGATCGTAGATGCCGCGCACTTGGCCGTGCGCGAGCCGGGCGTCGCCGCGCGCTGCGCTGTCCGGAATCGTCCAGGTCGCGTTCACGCTCATGCTAGTGGGGTCGAGCGCCGTGACGCCGGGGCCGAGCAAATGCGTGACGAGCAAGGTCGCGCCGTCGCCGGACCAGCCGAGCGCCCAAGGCTCGTGTGGAACCGTCGCGGTGCCCGTGACCACGAGGCTTGCGCTATCGACGCGTACGATGCTCGAATCTTGCGAACAAGCGACGAACAATGACGCGCCATCAGCCGACAAAACGAGCCCGATTGGCTCGCTGCCGACGCTCACGCTTTTGAGTATTGTACCGGAAGCGACATCGATCGCGTACGCCATGCTCGAGCGCTCGCCCGCGACGTAAAGCGTGCTGCCGTCCGGCGAAAGCGCTAGGGCGCGTGGCATCACGCTCGGGGTGTATGCGCCGTTCGCGTCCGGCGCGGGCGCAGCCTGCGCGAGTAAGATCTCTCGCACGAGCGTGCGCTCGGTCGTATCGATCTCCGAGACCGAGTCTTCTTCGGGGTTGGCCACGAACAGCTCACGACCATCCGCGCTCACGGCGAGCGAGGACGAATGCCGCGCGGCAACCGCTGGCTCGGCATGCGAGGCTTTCGGCGCGGACTTCTGTTGGCAATCGGCGAGCAGCGCCGCCGAGAGCGCAAAAATCAGCGAGAAACGCCAAAGAAACCGGCGCTTCATGGCCGTCTGATTTGGAATGTGATGCTGTCCGCGAGCGCGGACGGCAAATGCGCGTCGTCGATTTCGGGCACGCAATCGTGCTCGCGATCCGAAGTCGCGACGCGAGTTCCTGCGTCGGCACCGGCATCGGCGCTCATGTCCGCACTGCCGGTTTCGCCGGTCAGCGTGCGCTCGGCCATCTGCAAGCCGCCGCGCGGAAGTCCGGCCGAGACGTTCACGCACTCGTCGGGCCAGTCCACGAGCTGGTTCTGATTGCGATCGTCCCAGCCGTTGAGCACGAGCTTGTCGAGCCGCGCGATGCGTTCTTCGAGCACCGGTTCGAGGCTTTCTCCGCCGGCGCGCGAAGCGACCAGCTCGTACATGTCACGCAGGGCGCTTTGTAAGAGCGCGAAGCGGACCGGCGTGTACTCGACGCTATCTTG
Organism: Polyangiaceae bacterium; assembly: GCA_036500095.1. Taxonomy (GTDB): domain Bacteria; phylum Myxococcota_A; class Polyangia; order Polyangiales; family Polyangiaceae; genus PMG-095. The sequence continues at coordinate 2,459 of DASYCR010000365.1, read as the reverse complement.
CGGCGCAGGCGCGGCGCTGTAGATGCGCGCGGCTGAATCGTAGAACACGCTCTCGAGGCGCTGAAAAACGGCCAGCGCGCGATTGCGGTAGCGCACGTCGCCGGTCGCCAAATAGGCGGCGAAAAGGCCGCGAATCGCCGCGCTGTGCGCATCCAACAAATCATGCGTGTCGCTCGGCGCGACCTTTGCGACATCCCAGCCGGCGAAAGCGCGTCCGCTCGCATCCGTGAGCTGATTGAGCAATAGGTCCGCTTGCGAGCGAAGCAGTGTCCCCGCGCGCTGACCGAACGTGCTCGGATCGTTCGTGAGATTGAGTGGCAACGAATCGAGCGGCGTGGTCGCGATCGCGGTGTCCGGCGTGTTGTTCGAGTAGAGCTCGAGCTGCGAGCTCAAGCTGCGCAGCATGGTACGGAGCGCGATCAGCGTGTACGCGACGGACGTGGTCGAGACGGTGCTGCCGCGCGTCGGCATTGCGCCGCTCATGTGCACATCGTCGACCAAGATGCCGCTCTTTGGATCGGCGTGCAGGCGATCGATGTTGATGAACGCGACGCGCAGCATCGAAAGCGCGCGATCGTGCAACGTGAGCTCGCCGTCTGCTTCTTGGTCGTCGCTCGCGAACGGATCGCCGTCGAAAAAGACGGAAGCTGGCTGCGAGCCACCGACATCGGCGTTCGCCGTGTCGGTCAGCGCGTAGAATTCGGAGTAGCCGAGCAAGAGCCCGACTTGATCGAGCAAGCTGCTGTCCGCGGACGCGAGTGAGTACGAAGGACGCGGAAAGCCGCTGCCGTCGTCGCTTTCACTGACCGCAATTTGCGCCGGGAACCAGCGCAGCGGATCCGTGTAGCTGTAGCCGAGCGCGGCGAGCAACGACGGAAAGCCAGACAGCGTCTCGCCGTCTTCGGTCGAGAGCGAGCTGAGCCAATCTTCCGCGCGGTTGTCGATCGAGGAGATGAAGAGCTGCGCCTGAAAGCCTTCGATGTTGCTCGAGCCCAGGTACACGCCCGTGGTCGGCCTGCCGCCGCCATGCACGGTGTTGCCCGGAATGCCAACGTTCTCCGGCAAGCCCGAGCTCAGTGTATCGAGCGGCGCTTCCGACGAGTCGTGCATGATTTGCAGGTAATTGAGCGTCCAGAGCCCGTACTTCCAGGCACTGAAGCCGTCCGCGCCGGGGCTGATGTTGGGTTCGCACTGCGCGGCGCGATCCGGCAAATGCAGCGACGTGTAGTCGCACTCGTAGTCGGGAGAAGGGTAGGCGCCGTGCAGCCCCGGATCGTCATCAGAGGTGATGGCGCAGGCGAGATCGATCGCCGAGCTCGCGTTGATCGTCGGATCGAAGGAGCGATAGAGGTGCGTCGTGGGCCAGAGCCCGGGCCAGCCCAGCGGATTTTCCGCGGCGGTGCCGGTCCCGACCGGATTTTGGTCGCCGCCGCGCGTGTTGTTCACCGGGAACGTGCCGGGCGAAAACACGAAGCGCGTCGTCGCGTTGCTGCCTTGCGCGAAGTGTTGCACCAAGTCCGCGAGCAACGCGGTCGCTGCGGGGCCGCCCACGCCATCCGGATTCACGAGTGGCCCGTACACCAATGAAGTGCCGGCGCCCGACTCGAACGCGACATTGTTCATCGGTTGCTTCGAGTACTCGTACGACTCGACGCCCGTGGAAAACCCAGCCAAATCGATCCACGGTCCCGTCGCGTTCGGCGAGCTATCGAAGTAGAGATCGGTCGGCAGCGCGTTGCGCTGATAGGCGCCGAGATCGCGGCCCATCGCCTCAGCGAACGGCTCGCCGGAGATCTGCATCTCGCCCGCGGCGAGAAAGTGCTCGCGTGAAACGAAGCGCGTGCTCGTTATCGTCGCGGTCAGCGTCGCCGTTTGCAAACCTGAGCCTGCGTCGAGCGGTGCCGGCGCAGGCTTGGTATTGGAACAAGCGACGAGCAGCGCGAACGAGCAAGCGAGCGAAAAACGCAAGCTTCGACCTAACTCGAACGACGGCGCCGGCCCAGCGCGAGCAGCCCGAGCAAACTCAAGGCGCTCAATCCCCCGAGCCCAGCACTGCGCGAATTCGAGCCGGCGGCGCTGCAACTACAGCCGCCGCTGTCTTTTGAATCGTCGCCGCCGCTGCCGGTCGTGGTGCCGTTGCTGCCAGCGCTGCCGGTGCTCGAATTTCCGGCGGTGCCAACCAAGCTGAGCCCGCCTGCGCCGCCCGTGTTCATGCCGCCGACGCCTGTGCTCGAGACCCCGCCGGTGCCGTTCGAAGCGCCGCCGATGGTTCCGCCGCCGCCGACGGTTCCGCCGCCGACGGTTCCGCTGCCGCCAACTCCACCCGTGCCGGTGGTCGCGCCGCCATTGCCCGCGGTTCCATTGCCCGCAGTGCCACCCGCGCCGCCCGCGCTCGTGCCGCCAGCGCCAGTTCCCGTTCCGCCCATGCCCACGGTGAACTTGACCGGATCCTTCGACTG
>DASYCR010000364.1:0-1660 GCA_036500095.1 Polyangiaceae bacterium | reverse complement strand
GGAGTGAATGCTCGAGATCGAAGGCCTCATCCAAATCAGCGGCCGAGAGCAGCTTCGACACGTCCGGATCGTTACCCAGCAGCGCGCGGAATTGGCCTTCACCTTGGAATGCCTTCATCGCGTTGCGCTGCACCAGCACGTAGGCGTCTTGCCGCCCGCAGCCTTTGCCGATGAGCGCGAGCAGGATGGCTTCGCTGAAGAAGAGCGACCCGCTGCGATCCAGATTCCGCTTCATATTCTCGGGGTAGACCACGAGCCCATCGACCAGGCCGGTGCAGCGTTCGAGCATGAAGCCGAGCGTGGTGGTCGCGTCCGGCGCGAGCATGCGCTCGACGGAAGAGTGCGAGATATCTCGCTCGTGCCAGAGGGCCACATTTTCGAGCGCCGGTGTCACTGCTGCACGCACGACACGCGCGAGCCCACATAGGTTCTCGCTGAGCACCGGGTTGCGCTTGTGCGGCATGGCGCTGGAGCCTTTTTGGCCCACGGAGAAGCGCTCTTCGGCCTCTCCGACCTCACTGCGCTGCCAGTGGCGGACGTTGGTCGCGAAGCGTTCGACGCCCGCGGCGAGCAGCGCGAGGGCCGAGAAGAAGCTCGCGTGCCGATCGCGCGCCACCACTTGCGTGGACACCGTCTCGGGCTGAAGCCCGAGGCTCGCGAGCGCGCGTTCTTCGAGCGCGGGCGACAAGTGGGCGTAGGTGCCGACCGCGCCCGCGATCTTGCCCACGGCAATTTCCTGGCGCGCGCGTGTGAGCCGCAGCCGACCGCGCTTGATCTCGGCGAGGTGCCCCGAGAGCACGATGCCGAACGTCACCGGCTCCGCGCTGATCCCGTGCGAACGTCCGATTTGCGGCGTGCGCACGTGCTCTTTGGCGCGCTTGGCCAGAGCTGCGATCAGCAGGTCAGTGCGCTCGAGCAGGAGATCCGCGGCTCGGGCGAGCTGAATGGCAAAGCTCGAGTCGAGCACGTCGCTCGAGGTCATGCCGCGATGCAACCAACGTGCGGGCTCACCCGCCAATTGCTCGACGTGCGTCAGAAACGCGATTACGTCGTGCCGCGTCGTGCGCTCGATCTCGTCGATTTTACTCGGGTCGAGCGTGATGTCTTTGGCGCGGATGGTCGCAGCAGTACCCTTGGGCACGAGCCCTTCCGTCTCCATCGCCTCGCACGCGGCGAGCTCGACGTCGAGCCAAATGCCGTAGCGGGTTCGGTCGGACCAGAGCTCGGAAAATGCCTTGGGCGTGTAGCGCGGGATCATTCTCCGCGCGTGCCTAACAGAGGCTAGGGCCTGCGGCTAGCCGCACCGTTAGCGCGGCTTTCGCTGCTTTACGTCCGCGTACGATCGACCCGGGGGTTTGCCCGTGTCGACAGGGAGTGCCGTGCGGCTCCAACCGGGAATCGCTCGGCCAAACGCATCTTTCCCGGCATCGAAGCCGGCGGTTTGATCCGACAGCGAGGAAAACCCGGCCTTTACCAGGATTTCGGTGGCACGCTTGGAGCGCCCTCCCGCTTTGCAGCCGATCACGAGCGGCTCGTCCTTGCCGAAGGCGCTTTCCATGACACTGAGAAATTCGGGATTGGGTACCAGCCCAACCGGTCCCGCGTGGAGCAGCGGGACATTGAGCGCGCCGGCGGGATGCCCCGCCTCGAATTCCGGCTC
>DASYCR010000363.1:0-1940 GCA_036500095.1 Polyangiaceae bacterium | reverse complement strand
CGTCCGCGCCGGTTTCCTGCAAGTGGCTGGTGCGGCCGCCGCACGCCAAAAACGCGAGCCCGACCGCGAGCGCCGCGGGCGTGAGACGCGAACCCATACCCCAGGGCATGGCGAGAATGTACGCTCGTGCGACGAAAGAGGCAACGCCGTGTATGATCGAGCGCGATGGTTCAGGGCGCCGAGAGCAGCATGATCGCTTCGCCCGCGGCGTTGGATCGCAAGCTGCCTAGCTGGGGCGCGCAAGTGCTCAGTGTGCTGCACAAGGATCTGTTGCTCGAACTGCGCACGGGTGAGGTCGTCGTCACGAGCGGCTTCTTTGCGCTCTTGGTCGTGATTCTCGCGTCGCTCGCCTTCTTCGGTGGACCCGCCACGGGGCGGATCGTCGCCTCCGGCGTGATCTGGATTGCGCTCGCGTTTGCGGCCGTGCTCTCGCTCGGCAAGACGTGGCAACGCGAGCGTGAAGAGGCGGCGCTCGACGGCCTGCTCATCGCGCCCATCACGCGCAGCGCTATTATTGCCCGCAAGGCGAGCGGCGTCAGCCACTTCCTGTTCGTCGTTGCGTTGGTCGTGATCCCGGTGACTGCTCTGCTGTTTGCGCTGGACCTGACGCGCGTGGGCTGCGGACTCGCCTTGTTTACGCTGGCGGCCATTCCCGGCATCGCCGCCTCCGGCACGCTGTTCGGCGCGATGACGGTGCGGACCGGCGCGCGCGACCTCTTGCTCGCCATCGTGCTGTTCCCGCTGCTGTCGCCCACGCTGCTGTCGGCGGTCGCCGGCACCCGCGAGCTGCTCGGCGGCGCGTCGCTCGGCGAACTCCTCGACTACTTTAAGCTGATCGGGATCTTCGATCTCGTCTTCATATCGGGCGGGCTCGCGTTGTTCGGCACGTTGATCGAGCGCTAGAGCGCATGCCATAGCTGGCCTGCACGCTAGCTTTTGGGTTTTATTATGGCGGAGTTCCTTTGCATGTCGCCCCGCAACGCTCGCGACCAGAGGCCAGCAGGCGCCGGGTTTACCGGATTTTTGTGGGCCTTGCTCTCCGTGGCAGATCGCGATCTGCCGCGCTTCGTGGTCCTTGAAGAAGGGATCGTGCCAAGATTTCTGACGTTGACTTGCGGGGCGCTGCCCCAGCTCCCCGGATTTGCAAAAAATACGCGCTAGTCGCGTAGCGAGCGCGCCACGAGCTGTGCGACGCGCTTGCCGTCGTGGCCTGCGTCGTGCGCACCGGCGGAGGAGCCCGCGGCGTACACCCCGGGCGCCGCGAGGCCGTCCGGAGTGAGCTCGGGCAGGTAGCCTCGCTCGGCGTCGAAGCGCAGCGTGGCGCCGGCTTGCACCAGGAGTTCGACCGACGGCGCGGCGGCTCCGTCGCAGGCCACCAGCGATATAGAAAGTTCGCGCGCGCGTCCGCCCTCTTTGAACACGACGCGCGTCACCCGCTGCCGACCGACCGCGCGCTCGACGACTTGCAGCTGAAAGACGCGCTGCTTCGGTTCGTGGTTCATTTCCGCGATCAGCGCGCGAGCGAAGCGGCCGTCTCCGACGACGGCGCAGCGCCGGCCGATGCGCACGCCGCTCCGCCACAGCCGCAACGCCGCGCGCGCCGCAAAAATTCCGGGCAAGTCGTTGTTGCCGAACAGCGGCGTCGGATCGTGACCGCCGCTGGCGACGAGCACGAGACGGCAGCGCGCGTAAACGGCGCCTTCGGGGCCGAGCAGGAGCGCGCTCAAGCGCCCACTGCCGTCCTCAGGCTCGCGTGACAGAGCGAGGCAGCTCGTGTGCGGCAAGAGCTCGGCGCCGCTGGCGCGTGCCCGCTGTACGCTCGCGGCGGCCTCTGCCGGCGCGAGCAGGGCGAGCGAACCTCCGAAAGCGAGCGAGTCGTCCACCAGCACCGCGCGCGGCCCGAGCAACGCCGCGGCTGAGAGCCCCGCGGCTCCGCCGCC